>JALVLE010000157.1 GCA_027033555.1 Caldifarciminota bacterium
ACTTCCACTATTTTCCCGTTTTTTATTCTCCAGCCCATCTCTGTACCAAACTGAAAATTCAGCCTTTTATCATCTATAGACCAGCTTTTATTCCAGTCTATCATAAGTCCATCCTTAACGCTTTCTATCATTTCTTCAAGGGTATGCTCTCCCGGTTCTATTGAAACCGTTGTCATTCTAACGATGGGGATATTATCATACGACTCTGCCCTTGCAGCTCCAGAGCTTTCCCTTCCAATTCTTCTTGC
Source organism: Caldifarciminota bacterium (assembly GCA_027033555.1). Taxonomy (GTDB): domain Bacteria; phylum Hydrothermota; class Hydrothermia; order UBA1063; family CAJXJZ01; genus CAJXJZ01. Next base: position 249 of record JALVLE010000157.1, read on the forward strand.
AGTTTCTCTGCTTGAGAGAACCCCCACGAGGACACCGTTTTTTACAATATACTCCTTCTTTGCCGGGACCCCTTCATCGTCAAAACCAAATCCTCCAATAGATCGTTTATTGGTTGCATCCTGATAAATATTCATTAAAGGAGCACCGTATCTGAAATTTCCTATCATATCAGGGGTAATAAAACTACCTCCAGCATATCCCAGTTCGTATCCAAAAATCCTGTCCAGTTCCACTGCATGGCCTATGGACTCATGAATCTGGAGCATCATCTGATGCGGCCCAATAATAACATCCATTTCGCCCTCTGGAGCAGGAGGAGCGAAAAGAAGCTTTTCCACGTCCTCCACAAGGGATTCGGCTCGCTTTTTTAGATTAAATTCTCTGATAATCTCATAGCCGCCCTGAAGCATGTTATCAAAGGTTCTTGACTGGACATCTCCGTCTTTTGTACCCTTTACGTGAATATAGGAACCTGAGTGTGTGATTTCCTGATGCTGGAAAGCACCCTCTGTGGATGCAAAATATTTTTTTGCTCTGAAAAAAGTCATAGTCTCCACCCTGAAAAATACATACTTTGAAGAACTCAGTATTTTATCAACCTCAAGAAGATGATCTATTTTCTCAGTAAGGGAGACATCAAATGGTGATTCCTTAACATCTGAGTAATATTCACCGCCTGGTATTTTCTCATTCCCAAGCTCAATACCGGGGTTTCTTTTACTGGAGGCATTTGCAAGCTCAACTGCTTTTTTGATAATTTGCTCAGCCTCAAGTGCGGAGATTTCACTACTTGCTGCAAATCCCCATGCCCCGTTTTTTAAAACCCTTACTCCAAATCCGCTGGCTGTTATAGTGGCTATGTTTTCTACAATTCCATTTTTAATGGTAATGGCCTCATATGTGTACTCTTCAACTCGCACATCACCGTAATCAATGTTTTCCATGTCCAGCAAATCTATGATTACTTTTGCAAAATCTTTCATTGTTTATCCTCCTATTACAAGGGTTTGGGTGATTTTCTTTAAAATTTGAAGTGCTGAAAGTGCAGCAAGAAAACTTGTCCTGGGATTTTCAGGAAATGGTACATTTTCAACTTTTATCACCATTTTCCCTGATTTCCCCTCTGCATAGATAGTATGCGTATTGGCATGTACTTCAGGAGATGATATTATCCTGACACGAACATTTTCCGGATGTTCTGTGGCAAGTGCAAGAGCCATGGCAACATTTATATTTCTGGGAAATTTTTGGGCAGCCTCTTTTGCTCCACCCTCAAATATTACCACCTCATGCATGTCGTTTCTGCCCAATGACTTCGGATTTTTTCTTGTTTCAAGGGTAACTTTTAACTCTCCGGCAAACTTCATCGCCTCAATTCCATCCAGACCAGAAATTGCTCCAGATGGTATATAAATCTTCACTCCATGTTTTTTTGCAAGGTTTTCCATTTTATTTTTGAATTCAGTATCACTGAACACTCCTCCACTCATAACAAGAATGGAAAAACCGTGACTGAGAATTTCTGGAAGGTATCTGCGTGCAGCATCCTGAGACGCACTTTCAAGGACTATGTCATACCTGCCCTTTAAAAAATCTTCAAAATTATCCACAGTGTAAAATCCCTCTTCTTTTGCTTTTTTCAATTTACCGTCGTCAAGATCAAACACTGCTTTCACTTTATAGTCTTTTAACGTGCCATTTTTTATTGACCTTGCAACAAAACCACCTATAGCTCCAAAACCTATTATTCCTATGTTCATCTGGCAACCTCCATGCTCACATTAATAAATGGTGCAGAATGGATAATGCTGCCCATTGAAATTACATCAACCCCTGTGTGCAGGTATTCTTTGAGGTTGGATAAAGTAATGCCTCCTGAGGCCTCAAGAATTATATCTTTACGGGTTCCTCTTACAATTCTTACAGCCTCTTTTATTTCCGAAGGAGAAAAATTATCAAGCATTATTATATCAACAGGTGCATCCAAGACTTTTTTTAACATGTCAAGATTTTCCACCTCTATTTCAATTTTTCTGGTAAAACTGGTACTGGATTTTACACGCAAAACAAGTTCTGTGATAGTTCCTTTAAACAATCGGATATGGTTGTCCTTTATCATCACCATATCCTTCAGACTGAACCTGTGAGTGTCTCCCCCTGCAAGATAAACTGCGAGTTTTTCAAAAAGTCTCAAACCTGGATATGTTTTTCTGGTTGCTGCTATTTTTGTATCAACTCCCTCCTCCTCTACCATCTTAACAGCCTTCCTGGTCATTGTGGCAACTCCAAGAAAATGGGATAACAAATTCAGAAAGCTCCTTTCTATTTGAAGAGCTACCGTTGCATTTCCTCTCAATTTTATTAACTCGCAGTTTTCATAAAATCCCGGTGTATTTACATGTGACAGAACCTCAAGTCCATACTCTTTTAGGATCCAGTTAAATACAAACAAAGCGGGGACAAATGCCTTCTCTTTTAATAGAATACTAAATTCTCCAGTCTCATCAAAATATAACAAATCATGATAATCCCAGGCTACATCATCTTCCTGGAGATACCTCTCAAATTCTTTAAGAATAGTTCTCTTTAAAAGTTCCATCAGGAAATAACCTCGTACACAAGGGGACGAGCTTCTGGTTTCGCCTCTACAATAATAAAGCTTTCCTTAAGCCACTTAATTGCCTCCTTCATTTTTTCCGGGTCATTTCCACGTACTTCAAATATTACATCCTTCTCCTCAATCTTTTCGCCATGCTTTTTGTGCATGTACAAGCCCACTTTATGATCAATTTTATCCTCTTTTTTTGCCCTCCCGGCACCAAGAATAGATGCAGCCACGCCTATCTTAAATGTATCTATAATGGAAAGGAAACCTCCCTTTTCTGCCTTTATCTCCTCCACATATTTGGTTTTAGTAAAGTCCTCCTTCAATATTGCATCCGGATCCCCACCCTGATTTCTTACCATTTCGCACCATTTCTCATATCCTCTCCCATCCTCTATAGCTTTCTTTATAAGGTTTTTCCCGTCTTCAATGCTTTCTGCAACATTTCCTATAAACAACATATATGCGCCAAGTTCAATTGTAAGATTCGTAACATCTTCCGGCCCTTTGCCCAGGAGAACATCAACACTTTCTCTCACCTCGTTGGCATTCCCTATTGCTCTCCCAAGAGGTTGATTCATATCGGTTAAAAGCGCATAAACCTTTTTACCAAAGCTCTTTCCGATTGCGACCATTGTCTCTGCAAGTTTTTTGGCATCTTCATATTTTCTCATAAAGGCGCCTGTACCTGTTTTTACGTCAAGGACAAGCCCATCAATGCCTTCCGCAAGCTTCTTTGACATAATAGATGCGGATATTAAAGGTATTGACTCCACTGTAGCTGTTACATCTCTTAAAGCGTACATTTTCCTGTCAGCAGGAACAATATCTTCGGTCTGTCCGATGATGGCAACACCCACAGTTTTCAAAGCCTTCTCAAATTCTTCCGGGCTCAAATCTGTTTTATAACCTGGTATTGACTCAAGTTTATCAAGGGTGCCACCGGTATGACCGAGAGCCCTTCCAGATATCATTGGTACAATCACACCATTTGCAGCTACAAGGGGAGCAAGAGGAAGGGATATTTTATCCCCCACGCCGCCTGTAGAATGTTTATCAACTTTACTGGCACTAATGCTGGAAAAATCAAAAACTTTTCCAGAATGCATCATTGTCCGTGTGAGAACAAAGGCCTCTCCATCGGTCATCCCATTTAAAAAAATGGCCATCAACAATGCTGCGGCCTGATAGTCTGGAATAGTGCCTTCCACATATCCTTTTACAAAAAACTCAATTTCCTCTTCACTCAACGTTTCTCTGTCCCTTTTTTTCCTTATAATGTCAACTGCTCTCAATGGAAACCTCCTGTTTCTTTAAAAACCTGTTTTTAAGCGTAGTAATTATAACGGGTAAGCTGAGTAAAACAAGATAGTAAACGGTCACCAATACCGGGCTTGAAATTTTTATTTTCAAAACCGGTGATATAGCAGAAAGTAAATGGATTATCTTCAGGAAAACCGAGCCAATGAAATTGGAAAAAAGAAGATATGCAGGATGTAATGGGGGAAATAGCAAATACAGAGCAACGAGCACAAAAAACGCCACAAGGGTTATGCCAAAAATTGGGATTACAATAAGATTAAACAAAAATGAGAAAATTGGGAAATAACCTGACAAATACACAGTTATTGGAAAGGTAAACAGTACTGCCCCCAATGAAACAAAAAGGTATTGCAGATATCTATTGCGAGAGAGTTGAGAAAAATGGATAATTCCAAACACAGCCAGATAACTTAGCATAAAACTGTAAGAAAAAGCCCAATCGGGATAAATTATAAGTCCCAAAAAGCCTGCTATGCCAAGAGCACATAATATTGAGGTACGCCTTTTACTGATTTTAACTATTATGCCTGTGAGAATCAGCAGATATGCTCTGAATATAGATGGAGAGGTTCCTACAACAATCATATAAAAAAGTACTGCCAAAGAA
>JALVLE010000158.1 GCA_027033555.1 Caldifarciminota bacterium
GTATTAACAGCCTGCTCCAATGATTTTGGTTTTGAGCATGTATTTGAACGCCAGGTTGAAGCCTTGGGCAATAGAAACGATGTGCTTCTCGCTATATCAACTTCAGGTAAAAGTGAAAATGTTAATCTTGCCGTCAGGAAAGCAAAAGAACTTGGAATCAAAGTTATATATATGACAGGTTCAAATCCACCTCCTGTTCAGGATTTATGTGACGTTGTACTCACTGTAAATTCGGATGAGACCCCTATTATTCAGGAAGTCCACAGGTTTTACGGTCATATGCTTGTTGAGCTATATGAACTTATGGAGGGGTATTGATGAGAAAGTTTTTGATGGCGCTGTTTTTTCTATTTCCTGGCTCCCTAACTGTGCTTTATGCAAAAGAGTATAAAATAGCAACGATTGATATGAAAAGAGTAATGAATGAGTACAAAGACCTGCAGGATGCAAGAAGAGAGATTTTCGCGTATGAGAAGGAATGGATTAAGGTCAGGGATAGTCTGCTTGCGGAAATTCAGAAACTCAAGGAAGAACTTAAAAAAAAGATTCCCATGCTTACACCACAGGGAATAATGGATGAGGAAGAAAAAATAAGTGATCTGGAAAAGCAATACAGACAGTATATAAAAAGAATCTGGGGCGAAAATGGTGAATATAGTAAAAAACTTAAAGAGCTTACCAGACCATATCTGGAAAAATTACATGAAACAATCAGTAAGTTAGCCAGGGAATCAGGTTATGATCTGGTATTGGACAGATCATCAAATCTTGTAATCTATGCAAGCAATGAAAATGATATTACAGAGGATGTTCTTGATTACCTGAACAAAGAGTATGTGGTGCAGTCCCAAACGGGTATAAAGAAAAAAATATGTGTTCTGCCATTCCTTGAAAAAGATAAGGATGTTAAAAATCTGGGGCTTGGGAACAGAGCAGAGGATGTTGTAGTTGCCTCTTTAAAAAAATCTCCCAATTTTGATGTACTTCCTTCAGGTTCTGTTCGTCAAAAAATGACTGCAATGGGAATAAGAATGGAAACCCTTACCGAATCCCAGGGGGTTCAGGTAGCTACAGCTTTAAATGCGGATTATTTTATAATGGGAGAAGTTTACAAAGATGCCATGGGTATCCATTTCAAAATGTATTTATACGACTCAAGAACCATCCAAAAGATAAACGAAGTGGAGGGTCTTGCAGAGAATGCAGAGGAATTATTTGACCAAAGTCTTGCTAACAAAGCGAGAGAGCTAATAACACCAATAATTCCTAAAAAACAATAGGTGTCTCTTGGAAAGAAAAGTTAGAAGAAAAACAAGAGAGGTAAAAGTAGGGAAAACTGGAATAGGAGGGCCAAACCCCGTAAGGGTTCAATCCATGACCTCTACAAGAACCACAGAGATAGAAAAGACAGAAAAACAGATCCATGAATTACTTGATGCTGGATGCGAACTCATCCGCATTTCAATTCCAGATCTTAAGAGCCTAAAAGCTTTTAGAGTTATCCG
>JALVLE010000159.1 GCA_027033555.1 Caldifarciminota bacterium
GAATATCCTTGCAGATTCTTATCTAAAAGAATCAGAATACGGTGAGGCCCTTTCCGTTTTACGGAGGGCTCTGGAAATATATCATCAGATTGGTGAGAAGAAGGGGCTTGCCTATACGATGTCAAAGATAGCCGAAATTCTTTTTTATTACATAGGGGATAAGGATGAGAGCCTTTCCTATTTGCAACAGTGCAGCAGAATCCAAAAAAGTATGGATGATAGACTCGGACTTGCACTTTCTTATTTAAGGTTAGCTGATATTTATACACATAACGGTAGATACAGCATAGCAATGAATTTTGCAACAAGGGCCAGAGAAATAGGAGAGGAGTCTGGGCTAAAGGATATTTACGCAAGAGGTGCTATAAGGGTGGCTGAACTTGAATTCTTAAAAGGAAAATACGATGAATCGCAGAAGTATATTAATGCAGTCTATACCATCCTGAAGAATACGCCACGGCTTAATATCCAGGCGAAAATGGAGTTTTACAAAAGGGCAATCTTAATCTATACAATACTTGGTCAGAAAGAAGAGGCAAAAAGGCTTATAGAGGAGGTATCGGCTGCTGAAAATATGCCACGTGATATATTTTACGCGGCAGTTTTAATGGAAAAAGCACGTTTCTATGTATTAAATGGTGAATACAAAGAAGCAAAGAACCATGTGTTTGACCTGTTTGAAAGGGTATTTAACTTTGAGAACAAAGAACTTTATTCCATTTCTGTGATATTAAGAGGCGTGGTGGTAGCGGAAACAGAAGATTACGAAAAAGGCAAGGGAGATCTTGAGGAGGGAATTACACTTGGATTTTTGTTTTTATCACCTTTTGACCTTGCACTCTCGGAGTTTCTTTACGGTAAAGTGGCAATTTCACATGCAGACAGGGAGGGGCTGGTTTCTCACCTGACAAATGCAATGGAAATTGCTGAAACAAACGAGATCGCCCCAATAAAGGGACTTATAAATAAGTTTAAAGAATCTCATAAAGATATTGACATTATGCTTTAATATCTTTAAAATATGACCTGACATGGAAAAGGTCTATACTGACAAGCTAAAAGAATTTACGAAAAGTCTTGGAAAGGCTTACAAAGCTTTTAAAATATATCCTGAAGGCCATGAAATTCCCATAATTTTTCTAAGAGAGTTATGGGAAAAGGTGAGGGAGCTGTTTAAGTGGAAGCCGGAAATTTCATTCATTGTGGATGAAAGACGACTCCTTGACAGGGCCGGGAACATAATTTACGAAGAGAAGGAGTCAGAAGATAACATTGCGTGGATTTTTTACAGAGGAGGCCTAAGGGGAGTAACGATTTCTCCAGGTGTCACAACAGAAGAGTTAAAAGAATTTCTTGAAGCCATATCAAAGAGAGATATGATAGAACATGATCCCTATGCATTTATTGCCTTACTTGGACAGAAGAACCTTGAAAATTTCCAGTTTGAGCTTGCAGAGGATTATATTAAAAATCAGGATTTAATTATCCCGGAAACAATGGAGGATGTGCTGGAACACAGGGATGTTGAGCCTGTTGGAGAACCAGTAGAAGAGGAGGAGGAACTGGAGGAGACTGTTGATATGCCCATTATTCTTCAGGCACGGGAAGTGGTAGAAATAACAAAGGATGAGGAAGAGTATGTCACAAAGGAACTTGAAGAAGAGAGAAATGAAGATATTTTAAGCAAAGCTGTAACATATCTTTTATATTGTCTTAATTTTGAAAAGGATGCAGAGTGGTATAAAAAGATTATCAAAGGAATTGAAGAATACCTTTATCTCTCCCTTTCAAAGGGTGATATTCAAAACACATTAAAGGTAATAAAGCTCCTTAAGCTGTTTGCCAGAAATTACCTTGCAACAGATATAACCAAATCCTCTTATATAGAGGAGATTTTCAGGCGTCTCGGCGAGAAGGAAAACATTGAGTATATTTTAAACCCAGAAAACAATGTAAAACCACAGTTTGTTGCGGAATATATTTCTATGCTTCACCCTGATGTTGTAAAATTGCTTATTCCTAAAATGGCAAATATAAAAGACGGACAGCTAAAAAATGCAATTATTCTTGGTCTTGCCAGAATAGATGGCATAAAACCTTCTCATTTTGAGCAGTATTTGAAGTTTGAAGTTACCCCTAAAAATAAGCCTCTGATTATAGCAACTCTTTCCATTGTGTCAAGACTTAAATTCAGGACACTTGTGCCCAGAATTATTGCGTATAAAGACGCAGAGGATCCTGAAATTCGCAGAAGGGTGCTGGAGGCGCTTGTGGAAATAGGAACTCCGGAGGCTCATGACGCTGCGCTCAGCTTTTTTGATGACGCAGACGAAAATGTGAGGCTTCTGGCTTATCAGCTATTTAAAAAGCACAATCCAGAGAAGCTAAAGAAGATTCTCAAACAGAAACTTACCTCAAAGGAACTGGATAATCTCAGTTTTGTTGAAAAGGAGATTTTGTTCAGCACTGCTATTTCTCTGGATGACAAGGAGATAAATGAATTACTTAAAAAGATTATAACCAGGAAAAGGAGCATACTCAAGGTAATTTTAGGGGATGAAAAATATTTTGAGACAGAAAAGCTCATAGCTATAAGTGCAGCCAATCTTGATACTCCCAATACGCTGGATATCCTCATAGCCTGTGTATCATATGGAAACAATAAAATTAAGAAGCTCTGTCAGGAGCTTTTAGCCAATAAAAAGAGGGATAAAAATGCCAGTACGGGAGCTTGATAACCTGTTAATTTTATTCGTGTCAACTTTAAAAAGCGCAAAGCTTTACGACATAAATCACCCATTGCTTAAGGGAAATCTTACCCGGCTGTTGGATGTTATCAACAACACAATTCAAGAAGATGGTGAATTCAGCCTGGCGGTTAAAAACTGGTATATCTATATTGGAGGAGAAAGGCTACGTATTCATGCAATGAATTTCGCCTATGTAAAAACTGTTCTTGATATGTTCAAAAAGAAAGAAATAGGCGGTTTTGTAATAAAAGAAGAGCTTGAGATGCTAGAGCTTTTGAATTTTCTAAGGATACTCAACACAGATGGACTTAAAAAAACACACATAGAAAGAGAGCTTGAAAATTCCGGTATTGCTGATAAGATAAATATTCTACCTCTTATACAGAAGGGAGAAATACTGGATCCCAAACAGCGAGTCAAGGCCGTTTATTTTGAGACCATAGGACTTGTTAAAAATATTGCAATGTCAAAAGAGCTCCGGAGAATGCGAACAAAACTCAGTGTAGGCGTATATTATCTCATTGATACATTGAAAACGTCTGAACAGCTTCTTCTCGGTCTTACTGTGGTCAAAAACTATGATACCTATCTTTACAATCACTCAGTGAATGTAGCAATACTATCGCTTTCAATGGGTGTAAGATTGGGACTTAAAACAAGTGAACTTCTTGCTCTTGGTCAAGCAGCTTTACTACATGACATTGGAATGTCAACATTGCCCAAGGAAATTGTATCCAAACCGAGTGTTTTAACACCTGACGAATGGGATTTAATAAGACAACACCCATTGAGAGGTGCGGAGCTTTTGTGTGATCTCCTTGGAGTCACTGAAGAATCAGCCCCTGTGATAGTTGCTACTCTTGAACATCAGAGAAATTATGACAAATCTGGATACCCTGAATTTATACAGATGGAAAAGCAGAGCTTTTTAAGCAGAATTATAAGAATAACAGATTTCTATGATGCAGTAACTACTCCCCGTGTTTACAGCCCTATCCCAATGTCAACTTCGGAAGCTCTGAGACATCTTATCCAGAATTCAGGCAAACTCTTTGATCCTGTGCTTGTCAAATATTTTATCAACATGGTGGGTATTTATCCCATGGGCACTCTTGTATTTCTCAATACAGGAGAATGGGGCATTGTAATAGGGCAATCAAAAAGTAAAGAACATTTTGACAAGCCAATTGTTCAGATAATAAAAGATTCAGCTGGAAATGATATCAAACCTCAGGTTGTGGACCTTGCTTTTTCAGAAAAATTTATTATGAAAACAGATTCTCCGTGGAAATATGGCATAGACCCTGCTCAGTATTTTATCTAAAATAAATGGACAAGCTCAGGTTTCTCCAGGATATAGGTGTCATAAAAAAAGGACATTTTCTTCTTACTTCAGGTCTTCACTCAGATGTTTATTTTGAAAAATTCAGAATTATTGAAAGACCTTTTGCACTGATAGAGTATATAAAAGACGACCTCCGAAGAATAAAAGCACTGAACTTTGATATAGTGCTTGGTCCCCAGTTCGGTGGAGCGTTTATAGCTTTTGCCTTCGGTTATCTACTTTCTAAAAAGGCAGTTTATGCTGAAAAGGATATAAATGGGAATTTTTATATTGGAAGAGGTTTTGAGATTAAAAACAAAAAAATCCTTCTTGCGGATGATGTCCTCACAACAGGTAGTTCTATTAAAAAGGTGTTGAAAATTCTTCAAGGTAGAGCAGAGGTAGTGGGTATATACGTTTTAATTGACAGGAGAGATAATAAAACCGACGAATTTATGGGCATACCGCTTATTTCAGGGCTCAAGGTAAGCGCAGATACCTATAAACCTGAAGAATGCCCTCTTTGTCAAAGGGGAGTTCCGCTTACCACCAAGAAAACAGGGATTATAAAATAAAAAATGGAGCTGAGGGGATTCGAACCCCTGACCTCCAGAGTGCGATTCTGGCGCTCTCCCAACTGAGCTACAGCCCCATGTTAGTGTTAAAATTATATAAAAAAAGTCATGTACACGAAACTACCTAAA
>JALVLE010000160.1:0-4138 GCA_027033555.1 Caldifarciminota bacterium
AGCACATAATATTGAGGTACGCCTTTTACTGATTTTAACTATTATGCCTGTGAGAATCAGCAGATATGCTCTGAATATAGATGGAGAGGTTCCTACAACAATCATATAAAAAAGTACTGCCAAAGACGCTATTAACAACGCCGGATTTCTATGACCTGCCAAGGGAAATATCAAAAAATATATGAAAGCAAGCAAAATGCCAACATGCAGGCCCGATAAAGCAAGAATATGCATTGTTCCTGTTTTCTTAAAATCATCCATCACATCGGTGGGAATAAAGTCTCTATACCCCAGTAGCACACCCAGCATAAATCCTCTCACATCCTCTTTATCTGAAAGCTCTTCAACTTTCTGCTTGAGGAACCTATTTATTTTAAATATTAGGGTGCTTTTGCTGCCAGCTTTTTTTATTTTGACAATACTTGCAAGAGGTAATGGCCTTTTTTTCTCCACCTTTACCAGAGCCTCTATGATATCCCCTCTTTCAAATCCTGACAACCCCATAATACGCAACTTGCTCCCCTCAATGGATGGAGCATTTCTGCCTATTACAGAATCAATTTCCACGGTATTTTTGCTAAGCACCGTAGCTCTTATAGCAATTGTGCCCTCGGGTATTTTGTTTTTACACCTTTCCTGAGCATAGAGAAAACCACTTAAAAAGAATAAAAGCGGGTAAATAATGTCAGGACCAAGCGTATATTTCAAAAGCATTAGCCCGAAGATAAAACCTATTATGCTATACCAGCCATAAGGAGAAAGGTAAATACCACCCCAGAATGCAAGAAAGGTAACAAATATTGGATATTTGTATAGTTTAAGCCTTATCAAGGTCACTTTTGGTCTCCGGGTTTACTGTTATATACACATGCTTACCAAGATACAATAAAGGCCTTATCTCTTCTACCTTTAGCATGGTTTTTTCATCAAAATAATCTTCCCTGTAATGTGTTGCTTTGACCAGACCTACAAACAGAGTATGGTCACCGAGGCTGTAATGTTCTATAAGTTCACACTCGTGAACAACATAAGCTATATTGAGTACAGGAGTATCTGTTTTTATGCCTTTTTTAAAACTCACCTGCGTTTGTGTAAGCTTGTCAACTTCTTTGCCCGTAACACTTCCCCACTTTTCAACAATTTTGTGGTACTTAAATTCAAGGAAGTTTACCGAGAATTCACCACTTTTTAGAATTAACTCGTAAGAATATCTCTTGGGGGAGATAGAGATACCATACAGTGGTGGAGAAAAGGAAAGCCCGGTATGCCACACAAGGGGAATAACATTCACCTTTTTATCAAAAATCACACCAGCAACCGCCACGATGCGGGGATAATGATAATATGTTTTTGGCATTCCCTCAACCACTTTCATTTAACTCCTCCAGTATGTTATATAGTTTTCCAATTGTTTCACGAGAAAGCCAGTTTTTTAATTTAAGCACTTCTTTTAACATATTTTTTGCCTTCCTTTTCCTGTTGCGTTTATGGTACCATTCAAGAATGCTAAAATATAACTCAGCCTTAATTGTCATATTATCTGATTGATCTGCGGCTTTACGTACCTTCTCCATATAATAATCGCTCATTTTTTTGTTATTCAGGGCATCATAAAGCCGTGCCATGGATATGAAAAAATTTAGTTCGTATTGTTCTTTAATGGCTGGAGGAAGTTTTTTGAAAAGTTGTATATACTTTTTTGCCTTTTCAAACTTACCTCTCTCCCGATAATAATCTACAAGAGCCAGAAATGCATAAGCTTTCTCGCTGGGTACGTCAATGTGTTCAATCATATTTTCCAGTTCTTCCACCATACTCTCGTTAATTTCAATTGTGGGCGCAAGATTAGCATAGGTCATAAGTATATTGGATATGGCATGGCTTACCCACTCAGGATAGCCATACTGCTTTGCCTTCTGATAGGTAATGGTATAAAACTTTATGGCTTCATCATATATTCCACGTTCCCTGGCAGCACTCCCCAGATTATTAAGTATTATAACCTCAAGGCTATGATTCCCGGTTTCACTGGCAAGATCAAGGGCTCTCATATAACACTTTTCAGCCTCTTTCAGCTTTCCAAGGGTAAGATAGAGTGAACCCAGATTGTTTAATGCACCCGGCAATTTATCCTTATGGCCTATCTTTTCGGATATTTCTATGGCTTTTTTATAGTATTTTTCTGCTTCCTCATACCAGCCAGTGGAGGCCATAAGTAGCGCATAATTGATATACGCTCCCGGAATTCTGTACTCAGTATTGCTTTTTTCAGCCTCTTCTATAACTTTCCTTAAAATTTCCTTAGCTTTTTCTATATTCCCTCTTTCAAGAAGGACACCTCCATACAGAGATAATATTGTTGCTCTCAGCCTGGGCGAAATATTTAACTTTAAAGCCCCTTCCAAATCTTCAATACAATCGTTGAGTCTTCCACTTTTTCTGAATGCCCAAGCCTTTTCATACTTACATTCTGCTACGAATTCCGGGTCTTTGCTGTGCTGCATAGCGTAATCCAGAAAACGCAGAGCTTTTTCCAGTTTACCAGTAAATACATACATGCTTCCAAGGTAAAAATAGTAAAGATGAGTATCAAGATATTCTTTGCCATACTCTTCAACAAATTTGAGAGTCTCCCCGGTATTACCTGCTGCCCTGCCACTTTTTATTACGCCCAGAAGTGCTTTCTTTTTATCTTCAGTGTCCTCAAAAGAAAAAAAGGCTTCCTTAAAATAAAAAAAGGCTTTTTCCGGAGCAAATCTCCTTAAAGATTCCTCTCCTGATAAGTATGCCCAATAAGCCTGTTTGCGAGTATCATGGGCCTCTTTAAAATGTTTATATAACTCAAAAGGCTCAATGCCTCCTTTCTCATATTCCTTTTCTTTTATCTCTCCAGCAATACGGTTAAACATCATGTATTTCCCACGAGGAATTTCCTTTATTATTATCCGCCTTATCACCTCCCCGGGGAAAAACACTTTATTCTGCTGTTTATCCAGTATTCCCATCTCAATTGCCCTGTTTATTATTTTTAATGCCTCATTTTTTGAGAAGGAAAGTAAACGGGACAATCTCTCAATTTCTACAGGATTACGATAAACAGCGAGAAACCAGAGAACCTGCTTTTCCCTTTCTGTAAAACTTCTTGTTTTATATGAAATAATGTCCTCCAAAGTAGATGGAACCAGATGGGGTACCTTTTCAAGATGTACAACTCCATCCTGTTCCTTTAAATACCCTTTTTGTGCCAGAAAATTTATAATCTCTTCAACATAAAATGGTATTCCCCCTGAATATTCCCAGATAAAAGATGCCACATCAGCGGAAATATCCTCTCCAATTATCCCTTTTATGAGCTCTGCTGTGTCTTTTTTATCAAGCCTTCCAAGGTGTATCTCAAACACGGATATCCTGTTTTCCCTTATATAATCATCAAAAAAATCCCTTTCTTCTGTTCTCAACGTGCCAATTACCTGTATTTTATTGTCTTTTCTAAGGAGATTCTTAATGATCTCAAAACTTTCCATGCTTAACCACTGCAGATCGTCAATCCAGAGGGTAAAAATACCGGTTTTCTCCAGAAATTCAGATAATACATCGGCAATCTTTGAAAGAAAAAAAGCCTCATATCCTTCTTCGCTTAAGCTTCTTTGAGTGGCAGGGGTTGGGACAAAAATTCCCACAATTTCCTTTTCCTTTTCTGAAAGTGTATTATATACTTTAGAAAAAAGCTCTCTGTTATCTCTGAAAAAGGCCATAAAGATGTTCTTAATTGCAAAAAGTGGTATTCTATTTACAGGTCCAAAGGGATGCGTTTTCACAAAGAGAGGTCTTTCTTTTTTCAAAAACTCTTCCACAAGGCGAGATTTTCCAATACCAATCTCCCCCGACACAACAACGAACTTTTTCTTTTCCTTCAAAAAAGCCCTTTTTAAAATCTGGTACTCTTTTTCTCTTGAAACAAAAGTATACGATGGTATCACTATTTTATCCTTTATATCCAGGAGATTTCCAACACGGCCACGTCCCTGTTTTTTGGCTTTGTACAAAAGTTCATCAAGCACAGAAAACATCTTCTCATAAGAGGAATCTTCGCCATTTTTAGGCGTGATAAAAGCACAGGAAACCCCAACAGTAATAT
>JALVLE010000160.1:4148-4749 GCA_027033555.1 Caldifarciminota bacterium
CAGTAATATCACCTACTTTAATTTTCAGATTTTCTGTCAACCTCTTTGCAACACGCATTGCGCTCTTCTCGTCCGTGTACGGTAAGAGTACTATAAACTCATCTCCTCCCCATCTTCCTATCACATCCGATTCTCTCAAAAGAGACTTCAATTTTTCCACCATCTCCACCAGTATCTTATCTCCTGTTCTATGTCCGAGACTATCGTTTACTTCCTTAAAATGGTCAAGATCAAGGAGGAGCAATGAAAATTTTGCACCGTACCTTTTGAACTTTTCTATCTCTGCCTTCACCATTTCCTCAAATACCCTACGGGTTAACACTCCTGTAAGGGGATCACGGGTTAAAGATTCGGTCATAACTCTTCTATATATTTGACATGTAGCTTGTGTGGCCCTTTAAACACTGAAAACATGCAGGACCCCGAACCGGAAAGCAAAGAGAGCAAAGCGCCCTTTTTCAAGGCTTCGCTTCTATATTCCTGCAACTCTTCATAATTCTCCACAACTATTTTTTCAAATACATTTTCAATACCACCCGCCACTTTGCCTTTTTTGAGATATTCCATAATGTTTACCGCTTTTTCCATAGCCACCTCATAG
>JALVLE010000161.1 GCA_027033555.1 Caldifarciminota bacterium
AAAAAGGTTGATGGATGTGGATATGGCACGTCTTATAAATACGGGTTTTATTGTTTCCCAGGGTAACGGTGTGTACACCTTCAAACATGCTTTGTTGAGAGAGGTTATTTATGTGGGTATTCTTGGTACAAAACGGAGGTTCATGCACAAAAGACTTGCACGTCTGTTTGCGCAAAAAGGTTATCCACCGTACGTCGTTGCAGAACAGTATGAGAAAGGTGGAGCCTGGAGAAAAGCCGATGAATACTGGATGAAAAGCTTTTTTTATTTTCTTGAGAGAGGCTTTCACTCAGAGGCTGCTAAGGTGAAGGACAGAGTGAAAGATTATCTGGGAAAAAAATACCTGGAAGCCAGTTTGCTTGAACACTATGGAAAATATGATGAGGCCGAGCGTATTATCCTTAAGCTCATTCGGAGAGTAAAAGGTAGAAAAAGAGTGAAGTTGCTGCTGAGACTTTCAAGTATTTATGATTTCTGGGGAAGGTATGACAGAATGGGCATTGTTCTTGAGAAGTTAAGATCGTATGAAAAATATATGGATGAGGATGAAAAATATATGTATCTGGAAGAGCTTGGCATTTATTATGACATGACGGGGAGGAAGGAAAAGGCACTTGAAATTTATCAGGAGAGCTTAAAGTATGCTAAAGATGGTGATGGAAAAGCCACAGCCCTTTTTAATATAGGCTGGATATATTATTCCACCTCAAAATATAAGGAAGCAGAAAAATATTTCATAGAAGCTCTGAAAATAGATAGTACTAAATTAATGAGGGCCTGGGTATTTTTAAGACTTGGCGGAATAAAGCTCATTGAGGAGAAAGATGAAGAGGCCAGATTGTATCTTGAGCAGAGTTTTAAAAACTTTTTTGAATCAGGTTTTACGTATGGTATTAACCTGGTTATACCTTCTCTCCTGACACTTTACATGAAAATGAAGGAATATGAGGAGGTCAGAAAAGTTTTTGAGGAACTTAAAGAAACTGTCTTCCTGTCTGAGGGAATGTTAGCCTTTTACATCGCATTTAAGTTCTTTAATGATAAACAGAATATGAAATGGATTCTTGAAAATGCCAATGAAAAAATGCGTTTTTCAATAAGGATGACTGAGCTTTTATTGGACGGAAAGCTGGAAGAGGCTTACAGAGAATGTAAGAGAGCGAAATTTCTGCCGAATTTTTGTAAAATAGTGAAAAAAGTGTATAAAAAGAATGTAATCAATGGTGACATGCCAATATATCACGCTTTTGCTTTGCTGTACTGTAAGGGTGAAGAGTGTAAAGTAAGCTATGAAGTCTTAAAGAAATACAGAAAACTTGATGTCCTTTCGTTTTTCGTATGGGAAAGGGTTGGTGCATTAGGCAAAAAAGGCAAAGATATATCTTATTGACAGAATTGGGCTTATTATGTATATTATTCACCTGACATACAGGAAGGAGGAATAAAAATGGGACTTACATTTGAAGACATTATGGGCATCTGGGCACAGGTTACTGATTTCCCTGATGGGTGGCAGGACCATATTGAGGAGCTACTTTTCAGAATTAATGAGCTGAAAGACCAGGAAGAGTATGCCAGTCTAAGACAAAAAATAGATGAATTGCAGAATCAGGTGCTTGCATTAAAAAAGGATATTCTTGATACAGTAGAGGATGCTCTGGAAGGGGCAATTTCTCAGGATGATATAGAGAGTCTTTTTAGGGAATATGGCGATATGTTGTCCGAGCTGGAACAGAAAGTAATTGAGCTGGAGCTTGAGCCAGAGGAGCAGGATGAGACATATTTCTGGGGAGATGAGGAAGAGGAGGAATATTAATATATGGAACTGAATAAAACATATAACTTCAGGGAAATAGAAGATAAAATTTACAAAAAATGGGAAGAAGGTGGATATTTTAAGGCAAACCCCCATAGTAGTAAAAAACCTTATGCTATTATGATGCCGCCGCCAAATGTGACGGGAATAATTCACATGGGGCATGTGCTTGACAATACCATACAGGATATCCTTACCCGTACCAAGAGAATGCAGGGGTACGAGGTCCTGTGGCAGCCAGGTATTGACCATGCAGGAATAGCAACCCAAAATGTTGTGGAGAAGGAGCTGGCCAAAGAGGGCAAGACGAGGTTTGATCTTGGTAGAGAGGAGTTTATTAAGAGAGTATGGGAATGGAAGGAAAAGTATGGCGGAATTATTCTGAAACAGCTGAGGAAGCTTGGAGTTTCATGTGATTGGTCAAGAACTAAATTTACGCTGGATCCGGATATGTCGCGTGCAGTACTTACGGCGTTTAAAATATTGTATGATGAAGGGCTTATTTACAGGGGAAAGAGAATAATAAACTGGTGTCCAAGGTGTGGAACAGCACTTGCTGACGATGAGGTGGAGTATAAAGAAGAGCACAGTCATCTCTGGTATATTAAATACCCTCTTGTTGATGGTTCCGGGTTTATAGTAGTAGCTACTACAAGACCTGAAACTTATCTTGGTGATACTGCTGTTGCAGTGAATCCAGAAGATGATAGGTATAAACACCTTATTGGGAAAAAGGTAAGACTTCCTCTTGTGGATTGGGATAGAGGAGGGGTGCCTGCTGAGATTCCAATCATTGCAGATGAAGCGGTGGATATGGAGTTTGGGACAGGTGCAGTAAAGGTTACGCCAGCGCATGATCCTGTTGATTTTGAAATAGGTACCAGACACAATCTGCCGAGAGTAATAGTGATGGATGAGCGTGCGCGTATGAATGAAAATGCGGGTCCCTACAAAGGTCTTGATAGATATGAAGCAAGAAAAAAGATTGTTGAGGACTTGAAGAAGGCTGGTTTTATTGAAAAAATTGAGGATTATACCCACTCGGTTGGCACATGTTACAGGTGTCACACTGTGATAGAGCCATACCTATCCACGCAGTGGTTTGTTAAGATGAAACCCCTTGCTGAACCTGCTATTAAAGGAGTAAAGGAGGGAGAAATAAAACTTATACCCGAATATGCAAATAAAATATATTTTCACTGGCTTGAAAATGTGAGAGACTGGTGTATATCCAGACAGATATGGTGGGGACATAGAATTCCAGTTTATACGTGTAAAGATTGTGGGCATGTTGAAGTCTCTGTGGATGAGATAAAAAAATGTCCAAAGTGTGGATCAAACAAAATTGAGCAGGATGAGGATGTGCTGGATACATGGTTTTCCTCCTGGTTGTGGCCTTTATCAACGCTGGGATGGCCGGATGAGACGGATTTCTTAAAGAAGTTTTATCCCACCAATGTGCTTGTTACAGGATGGGATATACTGTTTTTCTGGGTGGCAAGAATGATAATGGCTGGATACCACTTTAAAGGAAGAGAACCTTTTAAAGTTGTTTATCTTCATGGAATTGTAAGGGATGAGAAGAGACGGAAGTTTTCAAAGTCGCTTGGCAATTCTCCGGACCCCCTTGAGCTTATTGAAAAGTATGGAGCAGATGGGGTGAGAATGGGAATGATGCTTATTACGCCTGAAGGACAGGATATTATTTTCTCTTCAGAAAGGATGGAGGTGGGCAGGAATTTTGCCAACAAAGTCTGGAATGCTGCAAGATATGTACTTATGAATACGGAAAATGTCAATCTTAAGAGATTCAAAGATATTGAAGACGAGCTCCAGGTTGAGGATAAATGGATATTGACGTGGCTTGCAAGGACTGTCGGGAAAGTAACTGATGCTATTGAGAACTTTGACTTTAATGGGGCAGCCTGGACTTTATATAATTTCTTCTGGAAGAAATACTGTGATTTCTATCTGGAAATGATAAAGGGCAGAAAGGATAAAGATGTTGCGTTGACTGTGGCTATTTTTGTACTTGACGTATTTTTGAGACTTTTACATCCATTTATGCCATTTATAACAGAAGAGCTATACACATATCTTCCTGTGGAGAACAAAAAAGAAGCGATTATTATTGCAGATTGGCCTGATTATGGGAAAGAATATGAATCCGACGCCAGTATAATGGAGAAGGTTATAAAGGCTATTGAAGCAATAAGAGAAATAAGAGGTGAGTTCGGTTTGAGTAAAAAAGAAGTGGTATTTCTTGAATATACAGGGGATACTGTAACAGAACTTCTTGATAAGAAGCCTTATATCCGTAAACTTGGGCTGTTTGAAATGATTAAAGGCAATGTAGAAGAAGGCTTATTCAGCACAGTGTTTTATCTTGATGGAAAAGAATACAGGGTTTATCTTCCGCAGGTGGACATTGAAAAAGAAATAGCAAAAACTGAAAAAGAGATAGAGAGTCTGAAAAAACTCATAAAAAGACAAGAAGCAAAGCTAAACAATCAGAATTTCTTAAACAAGGCTCCTAAAGAGGTTGTGGAGAAGGAAAAGAAAAAATATATGGATTTCAAGAACAAACTTGAAGGGCTTATGAAGCACCTTGGGAGACTGAAAAATGCATGAGATTTTTGCCCTTTCTCTCAATAATATACACGAAAAATTAAAAAAAGGTGAGCTGAATGTAAAGGACCTTGTGCTCTATGTGCTTGAAAATATAAAGCGCGCAGAAGAGAGAGTTAACGCTTTTATAACCCTGAGAGAAGATGATGAAATCCTAAATGAGGCGGAAAAACTTGATGCTATTTATCCCAAGTATCTTACCTCTCCTCTCTCTGGTGTGCCTGTTGCTATAAAAGACAATATCTCTGTAAAAGGCTTGCCTCTCACCTGTGGCTCAAGGATAC
>JALVLE010000162.1 GCA_027033555.1 Caldifarciminota bacterium
TTCTCACAAAAAGCGCGTGCTCCCTTAATCCTGCACTGGATTCCATCTCACCTGTACTCAAAAATCCGGGATAAAACTCTGTAATAGCTTCTCCAATTTCAATGAGCTTCCCATACTTTCCAAGTTCTTTTTTAAATCCCCTGGTAAATGAAGCTGGTATCACAAAGTTGACTTTTTGTTTTACTTTTTCCAGAATTTCTGGGATTCCCCCAATGTGATCCCAGTGTTGGTGAGAAAGAAAAATATATTTTATCCTGTTCAGGTCAAGACCAAGCGCCTCTATGTTTTTAATAAGCAATACGCCATTCCATCCCGTATCAAAAAGAATATCAAATTCTTCAAGCTGTAGAAGGGCAGAAAAACCATGGGCGGGATATGTATTCGGAAGAAGAGATTCATTATCATATAAGACTGTGATTTTCAAGTTTTAAGCCTCCTTTTCTGAGCTGAGGGAAATAATACGTTATTTAAAATCAATCTATACCCGGGAGAATGCTTATGCATGGAGAGATCTGTGGGAGGGTCACCAACATAATGGGTAAAATCTTCTGGATCATGCCCACCCAGAAAAACAAAGAAACCTTTCCCATAGTCTCCATAGATATACTTTGCCTCATCCGTACCAGGTACATCTGCAAGAACTATAACATTATCTTTTAGCTTGTCCTTCCTGAATCCAGTATCCTGTCCAAGAAATTCCTTTATTAATCTCGTGTGGTCCTGAGTAAGTAAGGTGGGAATTGGGTCTATCTTGGCTGAAAATTCTTTTAATTCAAAGTATGTATTAGGACCTCTCATAAAAGCTTCCTGAGAAACGTCTATGTCTGTATGTTCATATACAGATGGATTTACAATTATATGGAAGTTTTTAAATGCAAATGTTTTAGAGAAATCAAGTTTTTTCTCAAAATCAGGGTCATATGGGTCACCATCAAAGACCGACGCTAATATATCTGTATTTTCAGTAGCAAGCGCAACATCAAGTGTGATGGGTGCAGAACACATGGCAAACAGAAAACCGCCTCTTCTTACAAAATCTGCAATACTGTCAGCAACGGCATGCTCAAGCTGTGAAACTTTTTTAAACCCCCATTTTCTGGCTATTTCCTTTTTAAAGGCTACCCGGGCTTTATACCAGGGAGCGTCATGATAATGTGCGTAAAACTTTCCATACATACCTGTAAAATCTTCATGGTGAAGATGTAACCAGTCAATGTTCTTTAAATACCCCGACAAGACCTCATCGTCATAAATCTGCTTATATGGAATCTCTGCATACTGCAAAGCAAGCAAAACTGCATCATCCCACGGCTGATAATAGGGAGGAGCATAGACACCTATCCTGGGCGCTTTCTCCAGCACCATATCTTTCATGTTATGATTTTCTATTATTTTATAAATGTCTTGCACGCTCTCTTCATTTACCTTTTCATAGTAAACACCATGTAAAATACACCAATTCTCTGTCAATTCATTTCCCTCAATAAGAAAACTTCCTCCCCTGAAGTTAAGTAACCACTCCACATTAATCCCTTTTTTCAGTGTATTATACACTGCCCCATAAGCTTTCAAATGGTCTGTCTGGGTAGTGTCCATGGGGATTAAAATAAAATATGCTAATAATAAATGAAATATCATCTTAAATCAGACTGAGTTCCAAGCGTTAGCTTGACCTTTCTTCCTATTTTCACCACTGTTCCTGGTTCAGGGACGGTTTTTATTACATAATTCCCTTTCCCCAATAACACATACCTTAACCTGTTCTCCTTAATTATACGGATAGCCTCATCGCTTTTCATTCCAACAACATAAGGAACTTCAACTTCCTTTCCGTGCCTTGTATAATAGGGCAGATAAACAAGGACAATGAGCCACAACGTAGCAATAAAACCCACAACAGCAACAAAAAAAGCCATCAGCCATTCAACAAACCTCCCGGAAAGAAGCTTCTTAAACATTAAAACCCTCACGCTGGCTGCCAGGTGCGTCCTTCACCTAAATAAATCACATCCTGTGTGCCATCCTCGTATATGACCGTGAATCTCTCAACAAGTGCGTTCACCTCCAGTACCTTACCGACACCTTTGTCCGTTTTTACCATCTGCCCTGGCTCAGGCAATTTATCGCGCATCTCTCTGTAAAAATCAAGTTCGTATCTCAAGCAGCAAAGTAATCTTCCACAGATCCCAGAAAGCCTTTCCGGCGCACTATACAGATATTGCTCTCTTGCCATATCAAGTGTTACAGATGGGATTTTTTTGAGAAAGGTCTTACAACAAAGCTCCCTCCCGCATGGCCCTATTCCTCCTACTTGCCTCGCATAATCCCTTGCACCTATTTGTTTAAAATCAATTCTTACATGCAATAATGAGGCGAGTTGAGCTCCAACTTTCGCAAGAGAATATTTTTTATCAGCAATAAACTCTATTTTAAGATGTCCTTCATTAAGATTTATCTCACTTCCCACTATCCTTATATCAAGCATCCTGTTGTTGTAAAAATACTGTTTTACCATGTTTGTCATCATTACCCTGACTTTTTCAGGTGGTGCAATTTTATATCCTTCAAGAATGTCGTTGCTCTTTCTATCTGAGTATCCTCTCACCTTTACTAAAATCTCTCTGTCATGAGAACGGGTTTTCACAAAAATAAAACTGCCAAGAGGCAAATCAATTGGGTACACAAGAGCGTATCTTTCAAAAGACCCTCCTACAATAGAAGCCTCAAGTGAACGAATTTTTTTGCCTTCATGATGATCTTTTCTGTCCTTTCTTCCTTTTCCGAATTTAAACATATTTCTATTATACTGCAGGAAAGAAGTACTTCCAATGTAACCTATAAATCACGATTTTTTTGATAAATAATGTATCACGAATTTCCTCCTGTGAGGCAAAAGGCAACTCGTACAATCCCAGTATCCCCATTGATTTCTCTTGCCATACCTGGAATTAATAAGACATCTTCCGTACTCTTTCTCTGCTTCGTTATAGTACTCATAGTCATAGTAAGGGCAGGCGCAAAAATAACAGATAAGTTCATCTTGTGACATATTATGGCATTTTTGCCCGCTTTTATAAAGAGGACAGAAATCAGGATGCTTATTTCTCATGTTGCTATAGGTAAAATAATCGGCAATTTCGCCGGGGGAGGAAAACCCCCCGGACTTTACAATCTTTTCTCTCCGCTTTTTAAAATCCAGAAACCATTTTTTCAATGGATTCTCATCCATAGGGCAAGCCCTTGAATGCCTTTTGCATTTCCCATAAATACAGAGTCTCTAATTGCCAGATCTTCGGGATCAAAAATTATAATATAATTGGCGGATGTGGCATTGAACCTTGTCAGAAATCCCATATTGTTATAATCAATAACAACACGTGATGCACCTTCGCCTACCTCCTGCCATATCACTTCATTGGTCCGGGGATTCACTTTTGCAAAACCGCCTGCCCAATCCACTATATACAGGCAACCATTGTAGGGATACATATATCCAGGACTGTTACCTACATTGATGCTGTCTTTAAAAGCAACTGTGTCCTTTAGAGAATAAATATATATTTTACCTTTTATATCTCCATAATCTCCTGTTGAGAGCACATAGAGGCTATCCCCTATAATATCCACATCCTGTGGATTTATACCTCCATACAGAGAATCTTTTACATATAAACCCGAAGGTCCTCGCGTCACAACAGCAATCCAGCCTTCTCCAAACGTGTTACTGGAAAAATCATACCCCGTACATGCCACGTAAATCATGCCTTCTTTTGCAGTGAGCCACTCAGGTGATTTTCCCACTCTCACAGAATCAACAGGAGTAAGATATAAATCAAATTCATAGAGCATATTGCTCCTTGTACAGGTCACATAAATATTATCACCGTATTTTACAACACCATATGGATTAGAACCATCCGGAAAGGTAAAGGAGGCGACAAGAGAGTCCCTTTCAAGGTCAATTTTCATAATAGAAGGCTTGCCTCCAAATCCTGAATTGACTATATAAGCATAGTTTCCATCAATGAGGATGTCATTTGGAGCAGAGCCTGTAGTATCAACATCAATCAGTGTATCAGAAGATTCTGGAAAGTAGAAAGAATAGGTTTCAGATAGATTGTTTAACACAACTACAACCTCTTCTCCCTGTGGGGGTTCAGGTTGTACTTCATCTTTTTTAGAGCATCCTGCAAGAATATATAGTACAGGAAAGCTAAGCAGGATTATTTTTTTATACATTGTGCACCTCCCTATTTTTTAATATCTATCTCAATGCTATAAACCCTCTCTCTGTCCACAAAACCAGGCAACCACTCAATTTGCTCCTGCAAAAGATTCCTTATCTTAAGAAGCACATTCACATTTACAGGTTTAAAACTGAAACTCCTGTGTACATGGAAATCAATAATTTCAAATGAAGGTAATTTCTTTAGACTTGAAGGCCTCTTTAATCTTTCTCCTACATAGGAAAGATACAGGGTGCAACATTTATTGCCCACCCAGAAGCCTTCTTCAGCATGGGGCATATAAAGAATATTTTTAAACGTGTTGAATGTAGCACTGTACCCTGCATACATGCTGGCACCAATTCTCTGTTCAATTCTAAATTCAATACCATGAAGCCTTCTTCTCCCTATATTAAAAGGCTTATATCTGCCCAGAACGTTTATCCACTGAACCATATTTTC
>JALVLE010000163.1 GCA_027033555.1 Caldifarciminota bacterium
GACCTCCTGCTCCCAAGGCAGGCGCGCTATCCAACCTGCGCTACGCCCCGTAAGCGCTATAATTATAAAGCAGTCTGGCAGTATTTTCAAATTGTTGTGGATTTTATTTTTCTTTGTAAGCCCGTAAATGCTGCTTTAAAATATATGCGCAAAGGAAAAGGAGAAGTATGGCATTTATATTTTTGATTGTTCTTGCATTCAAAACTTTAACAATACCCTATATAAAAGGCAAATCTTGCGATTTCATATCATTATCTGCTCTTGCCCGAAATTTCGGGTTTAAAACAGAGATAACTGATACTACACTCAATCTCTGGTCCGGGACAGAAAAAATTTTAATTAATCCAAAAGACCTCTCTTACAATGGTAAAGTAAAAGGAAGTCTTAAATGTCTTAAAATAAATTCTGAAAATGCCTATCTTGATGCAGAGAGCGCTATTTACATTGCGAGCATTTTGAAGGGAAAATACTATTACTGGGATGAAAAAAAACACAGAGTAATAGAGTCTGCTTATACCCCATCTATTAAGTCCATAAGAGTAAATGATGACTGGATTAAAATTGTACACAACATAGATCTTGAGCCAGAAGTTACCGGAGAAGATACCATTGTAAAAATAATTGTACCGTATGGCTTTTACTTTGGTCCACCTTATATTTTCTTTGATGATGTTGCTTTCCCTGTTAGAGAAATTGAAATAACTTACTCTGCAAAAGGTACAGTATTTACTATTAAACTGAGAAAAAAATGTGGTTTTCAAACAAAGAGCCTAACAGGTATCTTTACGCTAAAATTAATAACTTCAAATTCCGAAAATAAAGAGCAAAACATTAAAACTAAAAAGGAAACTGAAAACAACAAAAAAGAGCATTTTGTTCACAATAAAATAGACATAATGGTAATTGACCCGGGGCACGGAGGCGAGGATCCCGGCGCTGTTTCAAAAAGAGGCACAAAAGAAAAGGACATTGTTCTATCTATTGCAAAAAAAGTGGCAAAAAAGCTCCGCAAAAACGGGTTCAAAGTAATACTTACAAGGGACAAAGATGTTTTTCTCACTCTTGGAGAAAGGGCGCGCATTGCCAATCGCTCAAAGTGTGACCTTTTCGTGTCTATTCATGCCAATTATTCTCGCGGCAACAGGGCACATGGTGTTGAAACCTATTTTCTTTCAGAAGCAAAAACAAAATGGGAACGTTCTGTGGCAGCATTTGAGAACTCTGTTATCAAGTATGAAATAAAAGATACGGTTGGAGAAAGAAATATTCTTAAATGGATTCTTGGGGATATGGCTCAAAATGAGTTTTTAAGAGAATCACAGGATCTTGCAGCCTTTGTACAGGAAAGTATAGTTAAAAAAACCGGATGCCTTGATAGAGGCGTAAAACAGGCGGGCTTCTTTGTATTAAAAGGTGTATATGCACCAAGCATATTAATTGAAACCGGTTTTATAACAAATCCTAAGGAGGAAAAAAAGCTTAAAAGCAAAAAATACCAGGAAAAACTGGCCGAGGGAATTGTGAGAGGGATATTAAAGTACAAGCGTTATTATGAAAGAAAATACGGCAAACACTGATAAACCTGTAAGTATTGGCGTTTTTGACTCCGGAATAGGTGGTCTTACAGTGGTGAAAACCCTGCGAGCGGCAATTAAAGAGGCCAATATTGTTTATTTAGGGGACACCGCAAGAGTTCCTTATGGAACAAAATCAGAGGAAACCATTAAGCGTTTTGCAAGAGAAGACACGGTTTTTTTAATAGAAAAAGGAGTGGACTTAATAGTAGTAGCGTGTAACACTGCCTCAAGTGTTGCTCTATCCTATTTGAAAAGAGAGTTTAAAGATATACCTATATTTGGAGTTGTAGAGCCTGGTGTGAATATGGCACTTAATGCTTCTAAAACGGGAAAAATAGGAATTATTGGTACAATCGCGACAATAAAAAGCCATGCGCATAGGAAACTTCTAAATAAACAGGGAGTATTGAAAGTGTATGAAAAGGCGTGTCCTTTATTTGTACCCCTTGCAGAAGAAGGTCTTACCAAAGGTCAAATACCTCGTCTTGTAGCAGAGTACTATCTCCATGATCTTAAGGAAAAGGTGGATACATTGATCCTGGGCTGCACCCACTATCCTATTTTGATGGACACTATCAAAGAAGTATTGGGAGAGCAAATCAAACTTATAGACCCTGCCTATGCGCTTGCACTCCAAGTTAAATCTTTTCTTAACAATAACGGAATGATTAAAAATACGGGGGAAAACGGGACCCTGGATCTATATCTCACGGATATTCCACCACATTACCATTCATTGTTGAGCATATTTCTTGGGTTTACTCCTGATACTATAGAAAAAGTTGACTTAAAGGACATAAGTAGATGCTAAAGAGGGTATTTAAAAAAGCGCTCTACATTTATGGAGCTTTTTTACTTGTATTTATAACTATAATAGCGATTCTTGAAGCCACCTTGCCCCCTGCCTATGTGATAGAAAATTACACCCCTCCCAACGCTACGGAAATACTTGATAGGAACGGGAAAAGACTCTATACGTATTTTCTGGAAATAAGAGAAACCGCCTCCCAAAAAGAAATTCCAAGCATGGTAAAAAATGCATTTATCGCGGTTGAAGATAAGAGATTTTACAGGCACTGTGGGATAGATCTTGTCCGTGTGTTTAAAGCTATTTTCGTTGATATCATAACTTTGAAACCTCATCAGGGAGGATCTACAATTACTCAGCAGCTTGCACGAAATGTTTTTCTTTCTTTTAAACGCTCCATTATTAGAAAAGCACGAGAAATGCTGCTTGCACTTAAAATTGAAAGGTATTTCTCCAAGGATGAAATTCTCACACTTTATCTCAATCAAATCTACTTCGGGGAGGGCATATATGGAATTAAAACCGCAGCAAGATATTTTTTTGATAAAGACCTGAAAGATCTTACATTGAGAGAAGCTGCCACACTGGCTGCCATAGTCAGGTCACCGGTGTTTTATTCTCCTATTAAATATCCTGAACGAAACGCTAAAAGAGCAAATCTTATACTTAAAATAATGTACGAAGAAGGAGTCATTACAAAAGAAGAGTATGAAGAGGCTCTCTCTGAAAAGATTAGTGTCCACAAACCAGAAAATATCCATCAGAAAAACTTTGGCGGTTATATCCTTGAAATGATACGAGACTATATAATTTCCCGCTATGGAGAAGACTTCTTATTCAAAGGCGGCGGAAAAGTATATACTACAATTGATTTTAATCTCCAAAAGACCGCTGAATTTGTAGTGGATAGTATGCTTACAGAAATTGAAAAGCAACGAAAAATTAAACCTACAAGAGAACAGTTCCTTCAGGATACGTCAAAGAACAAAAAGCCTGATTATCTTCAAGCCGCGCTTCTGGCACTGGATCCTGAAACCGGGGCTATCCTCGCGTTGGTAGGCGGTAGAAATTTTAAAGAAAGCCCCTTCAACAGAGTGATACAGGCAAAAAGGCAACCCGGTTCTGCTTTCAAGCCCTTTGTTTATCTCACAGCTATTGACAATGGATTCTATCCTACTGACAAAGTCATGGATATTCCCATTGTTTTAAAAGGGCAGGGCCCCAACGGAGAGGACTGGAAACCTGACAATTATGACCATAAATACCTTGGAGAAATTACTCTTCGCGACGCTCTTGCCCTCTCTCGCAACCTTGCCACTATTAACCTTATCCTGAAAGTTGGGCCAGATGCAGTGGTAATGTATGCCAAGAGAATGGGCATAAGGACATATCTTCCTCCCTATCCATCAATAGCCCTTGGAGGGATTGAACTTTCTCCAATTGAACTTATTTCGGCTTATGCACCGTTTGAAAACGGGGGCTACAGAATACGCCCCTTTTTCATTCGCAAGATAGAAGACAGAAATGGCATTGTGCTGGAAAAAACTGAACCTCTCAAGGTAAAAGTACTGGATGAGACATCCTCTTACATTATGAATTACATGCTGCAGACAGTAGTAAACCATGGAACAGGAATAAATATAAGGAGAAAATTTAAATTTGAACTGCCCTGTGCTGGAAAAACAGGCACCACAAATGAGTATAGAGATAACTGGTTTATTGGTTTTACACCCAATCTGCTCACAGGAGTATGGGTGGGCTTTGATTCTTTGAGAACCATTTATAAAGGAGCCACAGGTGCAGCAACTGCTCTGCCTATATGGGCAATTTTTAACAAAATAGTGTATGACTCTGCTTATATGCCTCCTCCTGGAGATTTTACTGTGCCAGAAAATATTGTGATAGCGGATGTGTGTCTTCAATCTGGACTCCTTGCAACAGACTTCTGCCCCCGGACAGATGAGGTTCCATATAGGGAAGGTGATGAACCCGTCACTTATTGTAATATTCATGGTCCGGCAAGCTACAATGAGAATAGCTTTATAAAACTTGAGCTTGATTTTATTCGCAATCACTAATGTTCTACATTGTTCTTAGCATCTTTACAATCACTGGTGGACTTCTGGGCGATTTTACTGCTTACAGGCAGGGGGTGGGAACATATAAAATATTTCCGGACATATATCCAGAAAACACCAGCATACAGCTGGGTGCCCGAAACTTTTACAATATTAAAGGCACAATAATGTTTGCTGCAGCCTACAATGAA
>JALVLE010000164.1 GCA_027033555.1 Caldifarciminota bacterium
GGTTTTTTTGAGGGGGAAAGGGTTGAGGTGTATAATATGACCAATGGGCAGAGATTTTCCACTTATGTAATCATGGGGGAGAAAGATGAGGTTGTTTTAAATGGGGCTGCAGCAAGGATGGGTGAAACAGGTGATTCGTTAATTATAGCCTCTTATGCTCTTTTTACGCCAGAAGAGGCCAGAAGCTTTAAACCGAAAATAGCCAAATTATAGGAGGTGCTGTATGAAGTGGTACCGGGTAATAGGCGGCATACTCCTTGTGGGTATGCTGAATGCCGGTGTACTCCCTGCGGGGGGAGCAAGGAAAGTAGATGTGCTGGATAAATCCAGCACGGGGATGGTAATGCGCATAACTACAGGTGATATATCCTATCACACATTCACACTGGATGGCAAAACATTTACGCGATTTTATCTGAAAGACAGGGATATTGGCGAGATAACTCTTGTAGGAAAACCCAATCTTCCTGTGCTGAGACGGCTCATAGAAGTACCAGAGGGAGCTCAGGTTAAGGTGGAAGTGGTGAATGCCACTAAAAAGGTCTATAGCCTTAAAGAGGTGGGAATGGAGTATCCAATTATGCCCTCTTATCCTCCTGTTCCAAAAATAAAAGGTGCAAGACCCCATCTTGTTATGGATGAAGAGCTCTATTCCCGTGATGCTTTCTGGCCTGACAATATAGTGAGAGTGAAAAAAGCTGGTGTGGTAAGAGGACATGAGCTATATCGTGTTGATTTTTATCCGGTAAGGTATAACCCTGTAAGAGAAGAACTTGAAGTAATTGACAACATTGAGCTCAGGGTCACTTTCATAGGTGGAAATGCTGCAAAGACCATGCAAGATATAGAGAGGAAATATTCCCCATTTTTTGAAAATATGCTTTCACGCATTGTGCTTAATTATGGCATCTTTGAGCCAAAAACAAATAATCCCACTTTGCCTGTAGGCTATCTTATTATCACTCCTTCTGCATACCTTGACAGTCTTCAAAGTTTCATTACCTGGAAAAAACAGATGGGCTATCATGTAACAGTCGCCACCATTCCTGATTCTATCCCATCAGGTGATACCCTTACTGTAAAGCAGTATATTCAGGATGCTTATGACACTTGGACAATCCCGCCTACATTCGTGCTGCTTGTCGGAGATGTGAGTGATATTGCAAACTGGTGGTCAAGTGCAGAGGACAATCCTGCAAATGACCTTGGTTATTCCCTGGTGGATGGTTCTGACTATTTCCCTGATATTTACGTTGGAAGGTTCTCAGCTACCACAGATTCCATGGTGGGTGTGATAGTGAGAAAGATCATTACCTACGAAAAGACGCTGTGGGGTGCAGATACACTTTGGGCGCAGAAGGCGTTCTTTATTGCAAGTGCTGACGGAGGGCACCACGATATAGCTGAGGGTACGCATCTTTACTGTATGAACATAGTAAGAAATTACGACATGATTGCTGATAGTCTCTTTGCCTATTACACGAGTAATTCCCCAACAATTATTACCACCACCATTAATGATGGGAGGGCACTTCTCACATATTCCGGTCATGGTAGTGAGACTGGATGGGCGGATTATAATAATCTGGAGTATAGCGTTAGCGACATTTACAGTAACTTACACAACGGTGTAAAGACTCCATTTGAACAGACTTATGCCTGTCTTACAGGTAAATATACAGAGACAGAGTGTTTCCAGGAGGCATGGCTCAGAGCGCCTGAAAAGGGTGCTGCAGCTGCCTTTGGTTCTTCTGTTACCTCTCTGTGGGACGAAGACGATATTCTTCAAAGAAGGATGTTTGATGAGATATTTGACTCTGGTTATGTATGGGTGATGGGTGCAATTGATGCAGCAAAAATGGATTTTTACGCACATTATGGTGATAATACAGGGAATGTAAGTACAATCAGGTACTTCCAGATGTATAACCTCTTTGGCGATCCCTCAATGTACATTTATACCCATGTTCCTTACACCTTTAGCGTGAGTCATGCTCCTACTGTGCCGTTTGGCACTGTGAACTTTAATGTAACAGTGAGTGATGCTAATGGAGCAGTAGAAGGTGCTCTTGTATCAGCTGTTCAAAATGGTGTACTTCTTGATGCAAAATATACAGATGCAACCGGTACTGCCACTTTAACTATAACAACAACCACTCCGGATACAGTTTATATAACCGTCACCGGTTACAACCATAAACCAGCTGAATCTTATGCTATACCATCTGGTGCAGGTGCATATGTGTCTGTGATTGGTACCACAATTGACGATGCTTCAGGAAATGGGAATGGAAGAATAAACCCTGGTGAGAGTATAAATCTATCAGTGCTTGCCAAGAACTGGGGGGAAGATACAGCTTTCGATATTGTTGGGTATCTTTCCACAACTGATACAGGTGTAACCATTACGCAGGATACGAGTGTATTTGGCAACCTTCCATCACACGATTCTGCTGAGGGAGTTCCACCATATACCTTTACAGTATCCAGTTCCCTTGAGGATGGACATGTTATTCCCATGCACGTGATGTTTGTTTATAGGGATACTGGTGCAATTGATACGACCTTTTCAGATCTTTCCTTCACCGTATATGCTCCTGTACTTACCCGTGCTGTAGTAGGAGTCCTTGATACCTTCCTACAGGATAACGGTGACCATGTAGCTCAGCCAGGTGAGGTTATAGATCTTAATATATCCATTAAGAACACTGGACATGAAGACATTCACGGAGTATATGGCTTGCTTCACAGTAATGACGGTCACATTGTAATCACGAGAGACAGTGCAGATTATGGTGATATAAGCGTTGGAAACACAGTATCGCCTTCAGTGCCTTTCAACATACAAATAGATTCTGGATGCCCTGATCCTTATATGGCAGAATTCTATCTTGTACTTCACGGAGACGGATACACATTTTATGATACTTTCCAGCTTTTCATTGGAACCACAGGTTACTATACAGAGGTGGAGGATTCGGATACTGTAAACTGGACCTATGAGACTCCATGGCATGTGACTACAAGAAGGGCTCATTCACCTGCTCATTCCTTCTATTTCGGAGATGAGGGGACAGGCACATACCCGAATAATGCCAATGCATCACTTGTTTCACCTTATATTAAAGTAGGTCCGGATGCCAAACTTTCTTTCTGGACATGGTACGATTTTGAAAACAACTATGATAAAGGGTATGTAGAATATTCAGCAGATAGTGGTACAACTTGGCAGCAGCTTGCTGTATATACTGGCGCAAGTGACTGGCACTTTGAAAGGATTCCGCTTTCAGGTGTTGCACCTGGCACAGCCATACTCATTCGTTTCAGGGGCACCTCTGATGGTTCTGTGCAGCATGAAGGGTGGTATATAGACGATTTGAGGGTTTCTCCTCCAGAGGCCCCAACTTCTTTGAACTTTGAATCTTACAGCATTGATGATTCCGGCGGAAATGGAAATGGTCTTGCAGATCCAGGTGAGGATGTGGTTTTGAATGTAACCATAAAGAATTACGGTGATGTAGCACAGGGTGTTGTTGGAATACTCAAGTCCCCGACATCTTCTATCACAATAAACGATACCCTTGTAAACTTTGGTGATATATATACAGACTCAGTTGCACAGGGTGGTTATCCTATCTCAGTCTCTTCAGATGCTGAAATAGGGGTGACTTATAATCTTACACTCATTGTTACTGCAAATTCAGGTACCTATGTTGATACCTTCCTTATTCCATTTACTATTGGTGATCCCAGACTCAGGTACACCGGCCCTGACGCTTATGGATATTATGCTTACGATATGTATGATGGCTACTCAGAAAGGCCGGAGTATAACTGGATAGAAATCAGCAGCATTGGTTCACTTGTTGCTGCCTCTGATAGTGATGATGGGACAAGTCAGATAACACTTCCGTTTACTTTCAGGTACTATGGTTCAGATTACAATACTATAAGCGTTTGCTCCAATGGATGGCTTGGATTTGGTGCAATTGCCAATCATTCATACGCCAACACATCTATCCCAAATACACAGGCCCCCAACAATATTGTGGCTGGTGTATGGGATGACCTGCAGCCAAACGCGTCAGGTAGCGGAAAGATATACTATTACTATGATACAACGGCACACAGGGTTATTATAGAATGGGATGATGTTTATCACTATGGCTCAAGCTTGCCGGAAAAATTTGAGATAATTCTTTATGACCCTGCGTATAATTCCACACTTACAGGAGACGGAGAGATAGTGATACAGTTTAAGACCGCACCCACCCAGACAGATTATACTACAGGAATAGAGAATCAGGATGGTTCAATAGGTATTCAGTATAACTATGATGGTGCCTATGACCCATATGCCAACGAAATAAGGGCAGAGTTTGCTATAAAGTTTACAACTGATACTCCAGTTTATGTGGGAGTAGAGGAGCATAGGGTTGCAGCAGGTCCTTCAAGGTTCCTCCTTATGCCCAACTTCCCCAATCCATTCCATAGTCATACCACAATTAGGTTTGCAGTTCCACGTGAAGCCAATGTGGATCTTTCCATCTACGATATTGCAGGTAGAAAAGTGGTCACCCTCATGAAGGGAAAGGTAAAAAGAGGGTTCTACAACGTGGTGTGGAATGGTAGAGACA
>JALVLE010000165.1 GCA_027033555.1 Caldifarciminota bacterium
TTCTGATATTTTTTTAAGAGTCTTGCTTCTTTTAGGGCAAACATGCAACAAATAGAAGAGCAGTCAGGATTTTGCCTGTCACGGGAGCCCATGCACTGTATAAAGGCGATTTTTTTTGGCTTTTTACCGTCAGAAGGCCTTTTCAATTCACCTTTATTTGGATGATTACCTGATATAAGCCTTTCAAACTGAGTGGAATTTATGACATTGGGGTAAATGCCGTATCCGAACTCCTTAAGATATGAAAGGTCCCTTTCATAAATACCTGGGGCGAAGAACACATAGCCTGCCTCTATTGTTATCTCTTCATCCCTGCCTTCAAGTTCTATAGCATCCTCAGGACAGACCTCCACACATTTTCCACACTTTGTGCATGTTTTAAAATCAATGGTGTAAATATTGGGGAAATTACGTGGATAGTCTCTATAGATGGCTTTTGTCTTTATGTAATTAAAATCAGAAAATCTGTACTCCGGACAGACCTCTTCACATTTGGCACAGGCGGTGCAATTCTCGTTAACTCCCCTGTGCTTTTTGATAACTTTCACCTTAAAGTTTCCCTTTTCCCCCTCAATACCAGTAACCTCTGAGAGCGTGAGGAATTCAATGCCGTCTTTAGCCACTCCCCTCCTGATACAGGTATCACAGAATGACGGGTCATAAAGTGGATACATCTGGCACATACCGCAGGCGTCATTGGGAAACTGCCAGTCAAGTTGCCTCAGCTTTCCCCCGATATAGGGCCTTTTTTCTATTACTGTGACTTTATAACCCTTCTCAACAAGGGAGAAAGCTGTATTTAGTCCGGAAATTCCTGAACCTACAACAACAGCACTTTTTACAGCCATCACAGGTCCTCCGGGAGGTTATTTAATTCTTCAAAAGAAAAGACTGGCCCATCCTTACATATGTATTTATGGCCGACATTGCACCTTCCGCACTTTCCTATTCCGCATTTCATTCTTTTCTCCAGGGATGTGTATATATTTGATGGAGAAAAACCAAGCTTAAATAGAACAGGGAGAGTGAATCTTATCATTATGGGAGGGCCGCAAACCACCGCATAGGCATCCTTTGGCGATGGTGCCATCTCCTCTAAAACAGGTGGAACAAGACCAACCTTTTTTGTCCATCCCTCATAAGGTTTATCAATTGTCAGAACAAGATTTAAATCGTCTCTTTTTTCCCATTCTGCAAGTTCCTCTTTGTACAAAAAGAGGTCTGGAGTCCTTGCTCCATAGAGAACAGTTATATCTTTAAAATCGTCTCTGTGATGCAGCATAAATACAAGCAGAGATCTCAGAGTAGTAAACGCAAACCCTCCACCCACTATCACAACATTATGACCTTTGAATTTTTCTACTGGATACCCGTTACCCAGAGGCCCCCGTACTCCTATAACGCTGCCATCAGGAAGCTCATGAAGTTTTGAAGTAACAAATCCTGCTCTGTTTACTGTAAACCTCAAAAACTCCTTCTCTGTTGGAGATGTGGCTATACCAAAGGGGCTTTCTCCATAACCAAGCACTGAGATTTCACAAAACTGTCCTGGTATAAAAGGTGGGAAATCCCACTCTACAGGTTTTATATCAAAAGTCTTAAGACTTCTGTCCTGCGATTCAAAATATGTTCTTTCTATCCTCGCCTTTTTAGGGTAATAGGGATTTACAAACTCAGCCATTTTTCTCCTCCAAATAACTCTGAACTTTTAAAACTGTTTCTCTTATGTCATATCCTGCAGGACATACATCTATACACCTGCCACAACCCGTGCATCCATATATTCCATACTGAAGCGGCTGGTAAAAGAATTTGTGCATTACTCTATTTTGAGCCCTTTTAAACCTCTCCTTTCGGGGGTTGTGTCCAGATGCCTCAAGAGAATAAATAAAATACATGCATGAATCCCAGACTCGCTCTCTTATCACGAAATCCTTTCTCTTTATATCCCTTATGTCAAAGCAATAACAGGTAGGACATACAAAAGTACATGCACCACAGTTGAGACAGTGGAAAACTGCCTCTTTAAACACTTCGCTTCCATAAACCTCGCGCTGTCTTTTATGGTCAATGGAAAGAGAAAGGTCCTGCGAAATCTTCTCCGCCTCAGCGAGTTTTTCCTCCATTATCCTTATATCTTCATCCTTTGCATCTTCATATCTATTCCATGACAAAAGTTCCCTGCCTCTATCCGTGAGTGGCTCTGCAATAATATTCTCATCATCCAGCATAAAGTACACTATGTCTCCCATTTTGGAAGAGGGACCTATTCCAAAGGACCTGCAAAAACAGGTTGAGGTGGCATACTGACAGAGTTCTGTGACAAAAACAGTATTTTCCTTCCTTTTTGCAAAGTACGGGTCTTTCGGCTCACTCAAAAAGTTCTTTTCAGTAATATTTAATCCGTGCATATCACAGGGCAATGCTCCTATCACAACTTTTTTTCTTCTTGGATTAGCCTCAATTACCTTTATATCATCGTCTTTTCCGTAGGCAACAAGGAGAATCTCCTCACGCGGGAGTAAAAATTCTTTGGGACTGTTTTTGCTCTTTGCTTTATGAAGATTCCCATCTTTTTCAAATCCCTTTTTTGTCCTTACAAATACATCCCCCCAGGAGGATAGCCCTTCAACAAGCTCCCAGAATGCCATTTTTTTCATCTTATAAAATCCTCCCTGTCTTCATAATGGAATTCTCCAAGGAATACTTTCTGATCTGGCGCAAGGCCACTTATATAGTTAAAGTCCCTCTTTAATCTTTCGGAAATCATTGTGGTAAGAAGAGAAAGAGGAATGTTCTCTGGGCAGGCTCTCTCACATGTACCGCAGTTTGTACATCTTCCTGCCATGTGGTACATCTTTATAAGATGGTACCCCATTATATCACTGATTGAAAGCCCTGGCTCTACCCATAGAGGGTCATAGGAGTCAACAAAGCAATGCTCACAATAGCACATGGGACAGGACTCTCTGCATGCATAACAACGGGTGCATCTCTCAAACTCCCTCTTAAAATACTCCCACTTTTCCTCTGGCGTCTTTGTATCAAAGCCTCTTATATCCCTGTAATCTTCATGTATTCTGGTATTATCTCCATCTACCATAATGTCTGCATGTGAACTGTATTCCTCACAGTTTTTACATCCTGCGGGAAGGAAATCTCTAAAGGCAAATTCCCTTTTACCGGACGAACCATCAACCACCACTTTATCATTCTGCACCTCAAGGGAGGTTATGTCATCTCCATACGCTGCTTTTAGTTTAAGTGTGTCCAGCGCTCCCCTGCATGGTACATGAATCACATATACGCTGTCTCTTGCTATTTTACCTTCTGATACAAGAACGTTTAAAGCCCGCTCCTCACAATCTCTCAAAAAACACGCTATTTTACCATTGTCTCTTTTTAACCTCAGCAAGAAGGTAACCGGGTTAAGCATATTAAAAGGAGTTATTTCAAAGTTGTCCACCTCTCCCGGATTTTCTGTATAGTATATCTTTTTCTTTGCAGGGTCATTTGTTTTCACAAAACCTAATACCCCTTTAATCTCTCCCCTCTCAAGCATATCTTTGAGCTTTGCAAAAACATCTTCCTTTCTCATACTATATCTCCTTGTAAAGAGGACTCTTTTTATCTGCTACTTTTTTAACCCTTTCTGTAACCTCTGTGGCAACCTCCTGAAATTTTTTCCCTTCAGAGGCGGATATCCAGGAAAAATTAATACGTTCCGGCTCCACTCCAACAAACTCCAGGAGCTCCTTCATTACGTAAAATCTTCTTCTTGCAAAGTAATTGCCTGTCTGATAATGACAGTCCCCTGGATGGCAGCCAGAGACCCACACTCCATCAGCACCATCTTTTAAAGCCTTGACAAGAAACTGCGGATTGACACGTCCTGAACATGGAACCCTTATAACCCTGATATTAGGTGGATACTGAAGCCTTGATGTTCCTGCAAGGTCTGCCCCTGCATAGGAACACCAGTTACACAGAAAAGTAAGTATCTTTACATTCTCCTTTTCCATCATGCCTCCAGAAGTTCAAGAATTTTTTCTTTTTCCTTATCCCATCTTCTATCCTCAACAAAGAGAGCAAATTCACTGCTTAATACTTCACTGTTGGAATAACCAAGAAGGTCTATTGCACCGGGCCTGCAACTTGCTGTACATGCTCCACACCCCTTACACAGAACAGGGTTCACCTCTGCAACCAGTTTCCTCTCTCCAAGCACCTTTTTCTCCTTCATTGAAATTGCGGCATACGGACACACATCTACACACAGGCCGCATCCTATACACTTTCTTTCATCCACTTTTGCCACCTCCCCCTGGGTGGTGATGTATGGAAGAGAAAGAAGTGTTGCACATCTTGCTGCTGCAGCTTTTGCCTGAACAATACTCTCATCAATGAATTTAGGAGCATGGGCGAGTCCACAGAGAAATACCCCTTCAGTTGCAAAATCAACCGGCCTTAATTTCATGTGTGCTTCAAGGAAGAATCCATCCTCATTGAGTGGTACCTTATAGAACTTTGCCAGCTTTTCATTATTCTCTACATCAGGGACTATACCAACCGAAAGCACTACATGGTCTGCCGGGATTCTCAATTTCTTTTTCAGGATCGGGTCATCTACATA
>JALVLE010000166.1 GCA_027033555.1 Caldifarciminota bacterium
CTCGTGTAGTTCCTTAAATCTATATTCCTTATTATATATATGTTCGCATCATTCCTGTAATTCGTACCACTAAACGTCTTCGCTGAAAATCCACTACTGTGAAACCTCCTTGAACTCTTTACCCACTCTCCTGTCACTGACCAGCCACTTGGAAAGCTGGTCATATCATCCTGCATTATTATCGTGCTTCCCTGCAGTATCCCTACCGCAAGAAATATACTCAACAAATTCATTACTACCTCCCTTTTGCCATTATTTATAGCAATATTTATGCCAGAAATGCGTTAAGGAAATCCGTGAACTTCCAATACTCTGAATAATAAGATAAAACTTTATTCCCCGTGTTATGCGTCGTAGTATATTTTATTTTTCGGCGCGCAAAGGGTGACGAAAAATTGAACACATATAAAGCACAACGCACAATTAATTGCATTGCAAAGACTTAGAGTGTATCATTTTTTGAAATTTTTGGGAATTGTAATTCCATATTTCTTAATCTTTGAAATAAGGGTGGTTCTTGCTATTCCAAGCCGTTTTGCAGCCTGTTTTTCATTCCATCCTGTCTCTTCCAGTGTTTCAAGTATTATATTCCTCTCAAAATCCTCCACCATGGCCTTCAAGTTGGTCCCTTTCATTAACTTCTTCTTGATCCTGTCTGACAGGTGTCTGAACTGCAACTTCTCTCCATCATTGCAAAAAGCCACAGCCCTCTCTATTTCATGCTCAAGCTCTCTTACATTCCCTGGCCACTTGTAAAGCATAAAAGCATCCATAACCTTCTTGCTAACCCCCGGAATACGTTTACCCATTTTAATAGCTGCTCTTTTCACAAAATAATCCACCAACAAGGGAATATCTGATTTCCTTTCCCACAGGGGTGGAATCTCTATGGTAATGCCCGCAAGCCTGAAAAATAGATCCTTCCTGAATTTTCCTTCTTTAATAAGCTTTTCAAGACTCGTATTTGATGCGGCAATAATCCTTATATCAACCTGTATGGGCTCTGTGCCCCCCACTCTTCTTATAGTTTTTTCCTCAAGCACCCTCAAAAGTTTTGCCTGCATCGCAAGTGACGTGGCTTCAACTTCGTCCAGAAAAATGGTCCCTCCATGGGCTATTTCAAAAAGTCCCCTTTTCCTTGATATTGCCCCTGTAAATGCCCCTCGCTCGTGACCAAATAATTCTGATTCAAGCAGGGTCTCAGGGATTGCCCCACAATCAATTACTATAAACGGAGCATGCCTGCGGGGGGACAGCTCATGTATTTTCCTTGCAACAAGTTCTTTCCCAGTCCCAGTCTCTCCCAGTATTAACACAGGTAAATCATTTTGTGCTGCAACAAGAATAGCATCTTTTACTCTTTTCATGGCTTTTGAATTGCCTATTATCTCCTTTTCTCCCACAATAACCTTTGCCTTTGGCTTCATATCTGAACTAAGATAACCCTTTCCCCCTTCCCGTGAGCTTTTTAGAGATTGCTCGGCCTTCACAAAGACTTCCTCCACATCCTTAAAGCTCTCCATTTTACTTGAAGTCACTCCTATATTCACATCTATATCTATACTTTTACCCATTATGTGAAAGGTATGGAATTTCATAGTAGAACGCAGTCTGTCCGCAAATGTCTTTATCCCCTCTGTACCTGTATGGGGCATTAAAATTGCAAAGGTAGAAGTTGAGTACCGTGCCAGCAAATCACTTCTCCTCAGCACCTTTTTCAATACCTCGCCCACTTTGACAACCAGCTTTTCAGCGAATTGAAGCCCATATGTACTTACAATCTCTTCGTAGCCTGCTATCTCAACAAGCGCAAGAGAAAAATCCTCTTCATACCTATAAAACCTGTGTAGCTGTTCGTCGGTCCGCAATTTGAGATACTGATAATTGGGCAATCCTGTAAGTGGATCCTGATATACAGATTCTCTGAGAATATAATAATCAAGAAGCTGTGGTAAAAAGGACAAAAGCGCTTTAAAATCACTTTTGCGAAGAGCTCGTGGATTGTCAATCACAAGAACTCCAGTAACAAATCCTACCCCTTTAATTGGTATTAATATATTGCCACCCACCTCCAGCTGCTCATATAGATGCTCTGCAATATGACGAAACTTATTTAACTCAGCCTCATCGTACCCCTGCGAAATCTCAAGCCTTATAGAGCCATTGGGCTTAAGGATAAATATAGCCACTTTTTTGGTAAGAGACCGCTCCACGAGGAATTTTATTACAGAATGTGCCAGATCCTCCACATCCTTAAACTCGGAAAACCTCTCCAGTAATTCAACCGCAAGTTCACTCATGCCAATATATTAATTCCTAATTTTTGTACATTCAAGAAAGGGGTGTTATAATTTCTCACATAGAGGAGGAAAAAATGCTTAAAAGAACGCCATTTTATGATATTCACAAAGAGATCGGAGCTAAAATGGTCAATTTTGCTGGTTTTGAAATGCCCCTTCAATATCAGGAAGGCATTGTAAAAGAGCACCTCTGGGTAAGAGAAAAAGCAGGAATGTTTGATGTGTCTCATATGGGAGAAATAGAAATTAAAGGTCAAGACGCACTTAGCTTTGTGAATTACATTACAAGCAATGACGCTTCCAGACTAAATGACATGCAGGTTCAATATTCCACACTTCCCACTGAACAGGGAACAATAGTGGATGACCTGCTGGTTTACAGGCTTTCGCAGGATCATTTTCTGCTTGTAGTGAACGCCGCAAACATTGAAAAGGACTATAACTGGATAACCTCCCACAAAAAAGGCAACGTGGAGATTATAAACAGATCGGATGAATACGCTGAAATAGCCTTTCAAGGTCCTATTTCAGAAGAGGTTCTGCAAAGAATCACCAGAGAAAATTTGAAAGATATCCCATATTATCACGCAGCTGTGGTTGAGATACTAAATAAAAAAGTACTTATTTCCAGGACCGGATATACAGGGGAAGATGGTTTTGAGCTTTACTTTGAAGACTTTGCACATGCAAAGGAAGTATTTAGAAAGTTGCTTGAATTTCCCGAGGTAAAACCTGCTGGCCTGGGCGCACGAGATACATTAAGACTTGAAATGGGTTACTGCCTTTATGGGAACGACATTGACGAAACCACAAATATAATAGAGGCTGGACTCTCATGGATTTTAAAATTTGACAAGGGAGACTTTATTGGGAAAGAAGCACTTTTAAAGATTAAACAAGAGGGGCCCAAAAGAAGAAGGGTAGGATTTGTGACAGAGAGAAAAGCAGCGATACCACGTAAAGGGCAGAAAATATTTAAAGATGGCAATGAGGTGGGACATGTAACAAGTGGTACAATGTCACCCTCTTTGAAAATGGGCATAGGAATGGGTTATGTGAAAAGACCTTATACAAAAAAAGAGACCGTAATTGAGATTGATATAAGAGGTAGAAAAGAACCAGCTAAGATAGTTAAACTGCCATTTTATAAAGAAGGAAGTGTAAAAAGGTAGGTGAAACATGGACGAAATGAAAAAGCCTTTTGAAATAGAATTGCCCCCAGACAAAGCCGAAGGCAACTATTCAAACATGGTGGTAATCTCACATTCTGCCTCAGAAATCATCCTTGATTTTGCCCGAATTATGCCGGGTGTTCCAAAAGCAAAGGTTCAAGCAAGGATTATAATGACTCCTCAGCACGCAAAAGGACTTTTAAAAACCCTTGAGGAAAACCTAAAAAAATATGAAGCACAATTTGGAGAAATAAAACTTCCTGGTGGAGACGAAAAAAGAGTTGGTTTTTAACCTTTGTACGTTTATAAATTAACTATATCTTACGACGGAACAGACTTTTACGGATGGCAAATACAGAAAAACAAACGGACTGTACAGGGTGTCATTTATGATGCGCTAAAACGTTTTTTCCCTTATAAATTTCGTTTAATTGGAGCCTCAAGAACCGACAGAGGGGTACACGCAGAAGGGCAGGTAGCCTCATTGCATCTTCCCAAACCTTTACATATAGAACTTCCTAAATTTCACAGGGCATTAAACGCCTCCCTTCCAGAAGATATTTACATAAAACAAATAGAAAAAGCACCCACAAATTTTCATGCCAGATTCTCAGCAAAAGGGAAACTGTATAGATACAACATAAGACAGGCAAGGAATCCCTTTACTTCAAGATACGAATGGCAGATAGATTTTGAACTTGATCTTGACCATCTACGCAAAATGGCAAACCTTATTAAAGGAAAATTTGATTTTTCCCATATTCACATTGGCGATAAAACCGTGTCTCCTGTGGTTAATCTTTTTTACACAGATGTGGAGAAAAGTGGTGATAAAATCATTTTTCATATTGCAGGAGACAGATTTACGTATAAACTTGTAAGATTAATTGTTGGAGAAATGGTGTATAATGCACGCAAAAAACTGCAACTAAATGAGTTCAGAAATTTTCTATATAAACAAAGACCAAAAACTTTCCACATAGCTCCTGCAGCAGGATTATATCTTGTAAACGTATTTTATTGACTATAAATAACTTACATAGATGCATATCTATATGTGGAAAACCAGATACTTTTCCACATACCTAAAACTGGCTTAACACATGTTTTTTCAATAAG
>JALVLE010000167.1 GCA_027033555.1 Caldifarciminota bacterium
CGGTGGTGTGGCCTGTATCACTTATCCCCGCAAGATACAGGCTCCTATACGGTCTGTATCCCATGGCAGGAGTTATAGAGGGTTTTCGTGCCGCCTTATTGAATAAAACTTCAATGCCATGGGGTCTTTTATTGATGGGCACATTGAGCTCCCTGCTCATATTTCTGACAGGTATTGTGTATTTTAACCTCACAGAAAGAAGATTTGCGGACGTAGCATAATATCTAAATGAACGAATTTGTGATAAAAACTGAAAATCTTTCCAAAGCCTATAGACTTGGCTTAAAAGAGAAAAAAAATGAAACATTGATAGGTACCCTCTGGGATTTAATGACATCTCCTGTGAAAAACTTTAGAAATATCTATAAGCTCGGAAAACTGAACATTAAAAATCAGGAAGATAATCTACTCTGGGCACTAAAAAATATAAATCTGGAAGTAAAAGAAGGAGAAGTACTGGGAATAATTGGAAAAAACGGTGCAGGCAAAAGCACCCTCCTGAAAATCCTTTCCAGAATAACACATCCAACAACAGGTAGATTTATTACCAGAGGGAGAATTGGCGCGCTGCTGGAAGTGGGAACAGGAATGCATCCAGAATTAACTGGACGAGAAAACATTTACCTTAATGGAACCATTTTAGGTATGAGCAAAGCCGAAATAGACAGGAAATTTGACGAAATTGTGGAATTTGCTGGAGTAGAACGCTTTATTGATACACCTGTAAAACGCTACTCCTCGGGCATGAGGGTAAGAC
Organism: Caldifarciminota bacterium; assembly: GCA_027033555.1. Lineage (GTDB taxonomy): Bacteria > Hydrothermota > Hydrothermia > UBA1063 > CAJXJZ01 > CAJXJZ01. The sequence continues at coordinate 758 of JALVLE010000167.1, forward strand.
TTGGATTTGCCATTGCCGCCCACCTGGAAACAGAAATACTCATCGTAGATGAAGTACTCGCAGTAGGAGATGCAGCCTTCCAGAAAAAATCTCTTGGTAAAATGGAGTCTGCTGCAAAAAGTGGCAGAACTGTATTGTTTGTAAGTCATAATATGGGAGCAATAGAATCCCTCTGTTCCAGGGCAATTATGCTAAAAAATGGCCAACTTGTGAAAGATGGCAATCCTGACGAAGTTATCAGGTTTTACCTGAGCGACATCCAGAATAATACGCAGAAAGTATCACGTTCACTGAAAAACACAGATATTTACATCAAAGATGTTTATATTTGTGGCGATGAAAAATGTACCACAAATATTATACCATTTGGCTCTAATCTGACCATTCAAGTCAAAATCCATGTAGAAAATATTAAATTCAGGCCCTGGATAGGAATCCGCATTGCTGATTTAATGGGAACAAAAATCGCTTACCTCCCAAATATTGAACTGGGACATAATTTTCCCCCTATGGATTCAACATTTCTTGTAAAACTCCACATTCATTCAATAAACCTCATACCTGATACCTACAAAGTTGGAGTACGACTGGCAGAGTACACAGGAAAGGTAATTGAAGAAATAGAAAATGCTGGAACTTTCACCATTTACCCGGCTGGGTATGCTACAAAGCTTAACAGACGATTTGGGTTTGTCACTTTTCCAACCCAATGGGAAATAGAAAAGATTGGAGAATAATATGAAAAAAACTCTCTTTTTTATTGGCCTTGCCTGGCCACCCACAACATTTATTACCCGTAAATTAAAAGCTCTTGCAGAAAGCAATAGCTTCAACGTTCTTGTGGGAATCTCATCCCCTGAAAAAAAAACAAATAAACAGTTTAAAATTCAGAGCATAGAATTGGTTAAACTCTCTCATCCAGAAGACCCTATTTTAATGAGAGCATCATCGCTTCTTACAGGTGCAATTAAAACTTTCTTAAAATCACCATCTTTATTCCTCAAAATCTCGGGTCTGGCATATAAAAAATCACGCTGTGTAAAACACTATTTACTTCTGTTTACTAATTACCTTATTATCTCCTCCACACAATTTGATCTTGCTCACTTTGAATGGGTCACAGCTTCCTTTGATTATATAGAATTGCTTGAACTCCTTAAAACTCCGTTCACAATAAGTGCAAGAGGAAGCCTTTTTACAATACGCCCTATCACTGATGGTGACTCTTATACGAACAAACTTATAAAAGCGGTCAAAAAAGCCAGAAAAATCCACTGTGTATCAAAAGCCATGGAAAATACTGTTAAAAAACTCGTTCCAGAGGCAAAAACCGAAGTGATTTATAATGGGGTGGACATAGCATTGTTTAATGGTAACGCTGAACTCAATAATAATTTTTTGCGAATAATTTTTATTGGCAATTTAAACTGGAAGAAATCCGTAGATACCGCAATCTTTATTTTCCATAATTTTTTAAACTTGGGAGGGAGAGGTGTTTTGCATATTGTAGGCAATGGTCCAGAAAAAGAAAGGTTATACTTTTCATTAAAGGACCTGAATCTGGAAAGTCATGTGGTGTACCATGGTTATTTGAAGGAAAAAGAAGTAGCACTGCTTTTAAAGAATATGGACATCCTTATCCTCACGTCCTTAGCAGAAGGGCTTGCTAACGTGATTCTTGAAGCAATGGCAAGCTATACCGTTCCTGTTGTTACCAACGTGTTCGGGAATCCGGAGGTAATCACACATAAAAAAGATGGTTTCCTATTCGCTCCTCTACAAATCAACGAGCCTGTAAAATATCTCTTAACCCTGTATCACAATCCTGTTTTGCTTTGCGAAATGAAAAAAAAAGGAAGAGAAAAGATTGAAAATATGTTTACTTTTTCTATCATGAAAAAACACCATGTGAAGTTCTTCATGGAGAGTCTAAGTTAATATGAAAGTTGTGCTCTTTACGCATAATTTCCCTCAATTTTCAGAAACATTTATAGTACGTCAATTTATTTATCTTCTGCAAAAAAACGTTGACGCATATGTTGTAGCGCACAAATCAAAAGACTTGGACCTTTTCCCTGAGGTGCTTAAGCATAAAGGGAGAATTCGTTATATCCCGAATACCTACAATAACAGAGTTTCTGCGATTTTAAAATTGCCATTTCTTTTGTTGAAAACATTTTTGTTTTCTCCCACACTTACTGTTAAGTACTTTATAAAAACTATAAGACAATTCGGAGTAATAGGTGCTATAAAAAAATTTTTATCAGAGTATCCGGTACTTTACCTCAAACCCCACATAATTCATTTTGAATTTCTGCCCATAGCAAGGGAACATTATCATCTAAAAGAAATTCTAAAGGCTAAAATCGTTGCAAGTCTCAGAGGGTATGGGATAACATACTCACACATTGATCAACAAGACTACTATAAACAGCTTTTTGAAAACCTGGATGGAATCCATACAATTAGCGAGTTTCTTATAAATTTTGCATACAAACACAGGGGGTTGCCTCCAAATACTCCCTATAAAATAATCCCGCCAGCTGTAGATAAAAAACTGCTGGATATACCCCGCATGTACAGGAACTCAGATGGCTTTAACGACCCTGTAAGAATATTAACCGTAGCCAGACTTCACTGGACAAAAGGATATGAATATGTGTTAAAAGCTTTAGAACTTCTCAAAAACTCTGGAATTAGATTTGAATACCATATAGTGGGAGACGGACCGTTGAGAGAAATGATTTTATATCTCAGAGATATATTTTTTTTACACAGAGAAGTAAAGATTCTCGGGAAACTCCCTTTTGAACGCGTAATAGAAGAATATAAATGGGCGGATATATTTGTCATAGGATCTATAACAGAGGGATTCTGTAACGCTGTTCTTGAGGCGCAGGCTCTTGGTCTTCCCCAGGTGGTAACAGACGCACCAGCTTTGATGGAGAACATAGAAAAAGATGTAACAGCACTCGTGGCACAAAGACGTAACCCTCATGACATAGCCACAAAGTTAAAAATACTTATTACACAGCCTCACAAAAGAAAAGCACTGGGAAATGCGGGAAGAAAAAGGGTAGCTAAAAACTTTTTACTTGATAAACAGGTTGAGAAGTTTTATGAATTCTACAAAACAGTAGGTGAATTTAACAACTCCATGACTGAACTTAAATGAAATAGCCAGTTCTCTCTGTTTTGATATGCGTAATGGTTATAATATACTCAAGACAATGCCGATAAGGATAATCTACACAATTAATAACCTTCATACGGCTGGTTCTAAACTGGTACTGGCGAATCTGATTAAACGGTTGGACAGAAAAAAATTTGAACCCGTTATTGCTGTAAACAGGAAATACGATGTACACCTGGAAAGGGAATTGGAGAAAATAAGCAAAGTGTTTGAACTTCCTTTGAGTGCAGCAACACGACCACGCATAAGCTTACCTTTTGAGTTGTGGCGAATCAGCCATAAACTTAAAGGAAAAGCGGACATTATCCATTCCTTTAAATATTCCTCAGACTGGACAGAGCCACTTATTGCAAGGCTCGCCGGCATTCCATATATAATGACCAAGACAAATCTCTCTTGGAATACAAAAAGATGGTGGATAAAATCTTTTCTTTCTAACAAAATAGTATGTCTCTCGGATGCGCAAATAAAGCTGATGGCCAAATGGCGCAATAAAATAGTAAAAATACCTGTTGGAGTTGACATAGAGCAGTTTGAGAAGGCCACTCCCGCATCACGCCATCAATTTGGCCTTAAAAAAAGCGATATTGTGCTTGTTTCAGTGGCTCATCTTGTGCCTGTTAAAGGTCATATAGACCTGATACACGCCTTTTTCCTCGTCCATAAGGAGCTTCCTGCACTAAAATTGCTACTTGTAGGGACTGGAGAACCAGAATACGTGACGAAATTAAAAACACTGGTAAATAGTCTTGGCCTTAAAGAAAAAATTATTTTCCTTGGCGAATCAAACAATGTACCTTCAATACTAAAAATGAGTGATGGGAAAATACTTGCTACCAGGAATGAAGGCAGAAAAGAAGCTTTTGGGACAGCCCTTGTTGAAGCAATGGCAGCCAGACTACCGGTAATAGCAACAAAAAGCGGAGGACCAGAGGAGATTGTTGTAAATAATGTCACAGGCTGGCTGGTTGATGCGAATAATCCTGAAGCCCTGGCTCAGGCAATTAGAGAGTTTTACCAAAGTCCACAAAAGAGAGAACAATTTGGAAGAGCCGGATTTGAAAGGGCAAAAAAGCTATATAACGTCAATTTAATGGTAAAACGACATACGGAGATTTATAATGAAATTCTACAATCATGAACAGCAAATATAAATGGAACCCACAATTTATTGGCGACCTTATTATTCTTTTTAATAAAGATGAAAAAATATACCTGCCCACACGTACGGAAAATCAGAAATGGATTAAAACAGAAAATGGCAAATCCTGGCAATTGTGGTTTGCCACAACAGTGGAAAAGTGGAGAGGATTTCCTCTTTATACCGCTGCTTCCAAAGAATGGAAATTGTTGATTTTAGGCGAAATCTATGGGGAAAAGCCATCTGTACATGAAATTATACAAGTTCTTCAAAACCCCGAAAATACTATAAATATAAATGGCCATTTTCTGATAGTGGCATACAATGAACGTACAGATGAATGGCATGTTATTACCAGCAGATTCGGAAGTATGCACATGTATTACGCAACAGGTGAGGGCATAAAAGCCATAGGGACATTCTTTCCTTCAGTAGCAGAGGTCTCTTCTTGTAAAAAATTAGACTGGAGAGGATTAATAAGCTTTTTTACCACCGGTTTTTTCATGGGTAATCTCACCTTTTTTTCAGATGTTCATATTCTTCGTCCTGCCACCCACTATATTTTCAATGGTTACGGACATTTGGTCAAAAAAAGTCGCTACTGGGAATGGTGGCATGCCCCGAACTACAGACGCTCTTATCAGGAGACACTGGAGGAATTTGCATGGATTTTCCATAAAGTGCTTGATGAGATGACCCCACATGGAAAAATAGCATTACCTATTTCAGGCGGACTGGACTCCCGTTCTACAGTTGCTGGTATAACCCGGCCTGAGAGAAAAATACCATCCGATCTTCATATATGGTCGTATTCTTATGGATATAGTAAAGATTCAATTGAAACAAAAATCGCATCCCAAGTGGCTAAAGCCCGTAAACTTAATTTTGCCTCCTATACCATTAAACCATACATATTTCGGGAAATCAAATACATACTTGCCTGGACTGAAGGGTTTGAGGACATTACTCAACCTCGTCAGGTCTTTGTCAGAGACGAGATAGCGAAAAAAGCAGACTTTGTCATCTCAGCTCTATGGGGCGATGTATGGATGGACGATATGGGACTTGCAAGTCAAAAACATCCATTAACATCTTACGACAACGATGAAATCGTGGACTATATTTTAAATAGAATAAAGAAACCTGGAGGCGATTGGCTCGTGCATAATTTAATCCCGGGAAATTTTCACATAAAAAAAACTGAATCTGCATTGCGTGAACTCTTGCATGAGGAAATGCGCCATTTCTTCACAATAGAAGACCCTGATTTTAAAATAAAGGCGTTCAAAACCGAACACTGGTCTTTTCGCTGGAGCTTTCCTCCTCTCCGTGTGTATCAATCTGCTGCCTTTCCACGACTCGTATTTTACGATACTCGCCTTGCGGATTTTTTCGCCACTGTCCCTTCTTCTTTTTTCATAAAGCGAAGGCTGCAAATTGACTATCTCAAAAAATATTCCCCAGACCTTGCAAAAATTACGTGGCAACCCTATGGACTGAATCTTTACCAGCTAAAGTACTTTAATAACCTTTATATACCTGTAAGAGCCTTCAGAAAATTGCAAAGGATAATAGGCAGGAGAAAAATTTATGAGAGGAACTGGGAGGTACAATTTTTAAATGAAGAAGGGAAAAACGGCCTCACAAAATGGATCTTGCAAAAAGGGTTAAGACTGCATGAATTTATCTCTCCCAAAAAGCTATCAAACTTCCTTCTTGATTTTTATACGCATCCCACGAGAGAAAAAGGCTACATAACCTCAATGCTTCTTACATTTTCAGCCTGGCTGGAATATTATGGATAAAACAGTAAAAATAATAAACATCAGAAAAGTAAAAAGAAAAAGCGACGACACAGGAAAGAGAATAAAATTACTGAACAGAGAGATACTTAATGCATTGACTAAAAATTATCAATACATTCTTTTATGGGACGAAGCTATGCCTTTACCCGGGAAAGATACCCTTTTAAAAATAACACGCTCACCCGGTGATGTATGGCATACAGGGCTACTTCAGGGTATGAGAGATAGACCTTTTCTTTTAAATTTTATCAATCCCACATGGATGTTTAACAGGGATCCGGACGGGATTCAGAGAATAACATCCTTCAGAATGCATCTTGTAGGGAGCTTATTTAAAAAAGAAGTGTTCAGACATATAGGTGTCTTTGATGAGAACTTTGAGACATTAGAAGGTGCAGCCCTTGATATGGGATTAAGACTAATTAAAGGAGGAGCTTTTATCATTTTTGAGCCTGCATTAATGGAACATCTTAACCTTCTTCCTGAGCTATCAGAAAACAAATTGTCCTTATCTGATGAGGTGAAGATACTACAAAAGCACTACTCAAAAGAGCAGATAATATGGGCATTATTTAGAAGTATATTTTATGGCTGCCCTTTAAAAGAGGTGCTTAAAAATTTGAAATATACTCTTAAAGTAAGACACACCCCAATACCTATCTGGGAAAGAACCATACCTTCAAAAATCCCTTTGGAAGAAGAACACAGAGTTTCTATAATAATTCCAACACTGAGACGCCACAAATATATAAAAAATGTTTTAAATGCTCTTAGAATTCAAACAGTAAAGCCAACAGAAATTATCGTCATTGACGAAGACCAATTCACTCAATTTTACTCGCAATTTGTAGATTTGCCTTTAATCGTTCTGACAGGTAGCAATAAGGGGCAAAGCACAGCAAGGAACATAGGCCTAAAAAAAGCCAGAGGAAACTATATAATGATTCTTGACGATGACATAGACGAAATACCACGTGATTTCATTGAAACACATTTAAAGTATCTTCAACACTTTAAGACAGATGCATCCTGCGGTACAGTGAGGGAAAGGGGAGTAGATATGAATGTCCACAAATTCAAAAAAACAGTAAGAGCTTCAGATGTATTTCCCACCAATAATGTTCTTTTTAAAGCAGAATGCCTCAACAAAAGTGGCTTATTTGACACTAATTTTGACAAGGGTATGCGTGCAGACCACGACCTTGGTATGCGAATATATCTTTCCGGATATCTCCTGGGGATAAATCCCTTTGTTGAAGTGTTCCATCACAGAGCCCCGAGAGGAGGGCTTAGAGAAAACAGAGCCAGAACAACCACTTTTTCTGACTCACGCACATCGCTTTTTAAATTTAGTATTTTACATAAAACCGAAATCTATCTTATGCTAAAATACTATAAACCTCACCAAGTGAAAGAAGAATTACTGTTAAACATAAGAGGCTTTTTTATAGTAAAAGGAAATATACTAAAGAGAATACTTAAAATTGCTATTGCGACATTTCTGTTTCCAGTTTTAACTTACAAACTCCTGAAAAACTATAAAGAGGCAAAAAAATTATTCAAATAACTCTATGTACCTTTTTACTATCTCTGACCATGTATGGTCAAGGGCCCATCTTTTGGCATTCTCTGAATAATTTGAATAATAAGAAAGAATCTTAGAAAGTGCATCAGCTATTTCCTCTGGATTGTGCGGGTCAACAAGCTCTCCATTAAACCCTGGTTTTACCGCCTCCTCTACCCCTGTCCCCTTGGAACCTATAACAGGTTTACCAAAATAATTTGCCTCCAGAGCGGCTATTCCAAAGCCCTCCACATCTCCATCTGGTGCAAATTCACTCAATAGCATAAACACACTGGCATATTTATAGACGCAGGATAATTTTTCATCAGATAGAGCACCATGCAATCTTACCCTATTATTCATTTTTAATGTTTCTATTGACCTGTAAAGGGCATCCGCATCCCTAATCATCCCTACTATGTGGTACATAGCGTGGGGATATTTTTTAAGAATAAAGGGTAAAGCTCTTATCACATTATGTTGACCTTTACGGAGGGAAATACTCCCCACAGTTAAAAGTGCGGGATTGCCTTCTAAATGAAAATCATTACATCCTGCTTTTAAAGTAAATCTTTCAGGACTAAACCCATTAGGAATCACGCTCAGATTGTTTATTTGAAAATTGTCATGGACAATTTTGGCGGTAAATCGCGAAACACATACAAGCCTGTCAAATCTCTCAAGCTGAGCCCTCATCCATCTTTTTTTAAGACCTTTCAAATTGGCCTCAGTCCCGTGTATAACTCCAATCTTCTTAATCTTCTTACTTTTTGCCAAAGAAGGCGTGAACATAAGAGGAAACATACCGGACGCTATTATTATATCAGGCTTTCTTTTTACAAGCAACATTTTTAGCTTAAGGAGCCGGTGAAAATAAGTGAAAAAACGAGGAGATAAATTTTTAATCCTTGTAATATTTATGTTCTGTCTTTTATCCCATTCTGAATCTTTTATATTTTTCATATCTCTATGATCAGCAAGAACATGCACACAGAATCCCTCATTTTGCAGCGCTCTGGAAAGCCCGTAGGCGTGGATTCCAATACCACCAGGTCCGGGAGGAAATTCACTTGTGAAAATAAGTATTTTTTTCACGTTTTTATTTTACTCCATCTTCGCCGAATTCGGCATTCGCTCAAGCTACTTTAAAATACCTGCATGCCCAAATTGCTCATCATATCGCCCACACCTCATTATAAGGGGGGATACCAAATACAGGGACACGGTGCCACTGTAAAAGAACTAAGTTTTCTGGGGAATTTTTTTGATATAACTCATATAGCCCCATTATATCCAGTTACTCCGCCCAAAAGTGCACGTCCATACTCCTGTTCCATTGATTTTATACCTTTAAAACCTGGAGGCGGGAATGGCTTAAAAAAAATCACATTGTTTGGAACCATCCCCCAATGGATAAGAGAGATAGATAAAATCTTAAAAAAAGAAAACTTTAATCTCATCCACATAAGGACCCCTTCAAGTCTATCGCTTACTGCTCTACTCTACTTCATTGTTCATAAAAATAACAACACTTTAAAATGGATAAAATTTGCCGGTAACTGGGAACCCAACCCTACAGAGAGCCTTGCCACAAAAATTCAAAAGTTTTTGCTTAAAAAGGGTGTACCACACTCCTTCGTAACTGTAAATTATTTTAAAAATCTTCCTCCAAATTTTATTCCATTCCCAAATCCCTCCATTTACTATAAAGAATATAAACAAAACCTCATTCTTTCAAAAAACAAAAAACTCTCCCAACCGATTCTCCTTTCATTTGTGGGTTCCCTGATAGAAGAAAAGGGCATAATGAATGCATTGCATGTAGTCAGACGTCTTAAAGAAATAAGACTAAGATTCAAATTCTTGGTAGCTGGCACAGGAGAGGCTGAGAATAAAGCTAAAGCTTTTGTAAAAGCTCACAAACTACAGGATAATGTTGAATTTTTAGGCCCTATCCCACACGAGATGGTGTTTAAAATATTTAAAAGCTCCCATTTTCTTCTCTTCCCAACATATTTTAATGAAGGCTGGCCCAAAGTCATAAGTGAAGCCATGAGTATGGGCACCGTTCCACTTGCAGGACGGGTCTCAATAATACCTGATATACTGGAAAAATACCAGATAGGATATTCTATAAAAGCAGATAACATAGACAAGTACGTTGAGACTATTCAGTATTTTCTGAATTATCCTGCAAAATGGGATGAATACTCACAGAATGCAAAGACCTATGCCGTGTATTTCACATACGAATACTATGGATTAAAATTACTACAAATACTAAGCAAATACAGGATAATCAATCTGCCAGAATATGGAAACGTATTTGAAGAGATCAAAGAACTCACAAGAAAAAGAGAGTTTCCTTTATAAAGATTTGCTCAGTCCTTCTATACTCTATATCATACTTTTAATCAGCATACCACTTGGCCTGGGAATGGTGCGCTCCAGAACCTTTGCTACTTTCCATGCCTATATCATACCTGCACTCGGGCTCATGTTTCTATTTGCAAGGTCTCCAGCACCTTCAATTTATATACTCTCATATATTATGAGCAGTCACGTCCTCTGGCGAATGACAAAAGCCCGTGTCCTTTGGGAATACAGTAAATATGCGGGAATTTTGCTGGCTTTTTTGATTATTGTTCGCTATATAAAGAGAGTTAAAAATTTTATTTTGCCCCTCTTTTTCCTTTTTTTTCTTTCGCTTTCCATTCCCCTTACTCTAAACTACTATGGAGATTTTTCCGTAATAAGGAGAGAGCTATCATTCAATCTCTCCGGTCCCCTTGTATTCAGCATTTCTGTACTCCTGTTTTCAAATATAAAGCTCAAAACAAAACAAATAGCCTTTAACTTTCTTATGATACTTTCCCCAATTGTATCCACCGCTACAATCTCTCTATATACTTTATTAACACACACTGTAATTTTCACAACAACTTCAAATCCGCTTGCAAGCGGAAGATTTGGGCCTAATCAGGTCTCAGCTGTTCTGGGACTTGGAGCTTTGATTGCTCTCCTTATAGGTATAAACTACATTGAAACCATTTTAAGCAGAATACTCATATTTGCTACAGGTGCCTGGCTCTTCATCCAATCCGTCTTGACGTTTTCCCGGGGAGGCCCTCTAAATTTTATTCTTTCATCAATGGTACTTTTCTGGTACTTGTTGCGAAATAAAAAAACAAGATTGCGGGTAACGGGCGGCATTCTTTTTCTGCTCGCTATATTTATTATCCTTTTACCAAGACTTGAAAAGTTAACTCAGGGGAAACTTGAAGAACGCTTCACCTCCCTAAATACCACAGGTAGAACTGAAATAGCACTTGCTGAGCTTGAACTATTTAAAACCCACCCCTTGTTTGGAGTAGGCCCCGGGGTGGGCATTGCGGAACGGAGTAATCTGCTGGGTTATTTTGTTGCCTCCCATACAGAATACACCAGGCTACCTGCAGAACATGGACTATGGGGCATTTTTGCACTTGTTATTCTCCTCTATCTTCTTTATATCCCTGTTAGATATTCAAAATCTTTTAAACAAAAATCACAAAACGCATCTTTAATTATGTGGAGCCTCTTTGAAATGGCACATTCTGCTACAAGAATAGCTATCACCACTTATTTACCAGGTATTACTTATCTTCAACCAGAGGAGATGGATGAAGAAGGATAAAGTTCTTATCATAGGCCCATTGCTTGAAAGCGAAACAGGAAAGGTCACGAGCCCGGGAACTGTTCTCGCTAACTACCTTGAAACCAATGCAAAATTCCAGATTATAAGAGTTGGCAAATACAAAAAGCGAGCCAAAAGGCTGTATGAGATAGTAAAACATATTCTGGCAAACAAAGACGCAAACGTAGCAATTTTGCTTGTTTTTAGCGGAAAAAACTTCTTGTACACTGACATTGCTTCCTTCCTTCTTAAGAAGTTTAACATTCCCATTATATTCTGGCTCCACGGCGGAGCCCTCCCTGAATTTTCAAAAAAATATAAAAAGTGGGTGGATAGGGTACTCAAACGTGGAAAAGCCATGGTTGCTCCATCTGAATATCTCGCAGAACACTTCAGAAAAGCAGGCTATAGCAATATAAGAATTATAGGTAATATAATTAATGTAAACGAATACAGGTTTGCTGAAAAACACTCCCTTCGCCCCAGGTTTCTATGGATGCGGAAATTTCATCAAATATGGAATCCTGAAATGGCACTACATGTTTTCAAAAACATTTTAAAGATATATCCTGGAGCAAGTCTTGTTATGGCAGGGGCAGATGAAGGGTATATGAAAAAATGTATAAACATAGCCCAGGAGCTTGGAATGCAGGAACACGTCACCTTCCCGGGCTATCTCAATCATGAGAAAAAAACAAAATACATGAGCGAAAATGATATTTATCTCCACACTAATCTGATAGATAATGCACCGGTTTCAGTAATAGAAGCGCTCGCAAGTGGTA
>JALVLE010000168.1 GCA_027033555.1 Caldifarciminota bacterium
ATATTATGCTACGTCCGCAAATCTTCTTTCTGTGAGGTTAAAATACACAATACCGGTCAGGAAGATAAGCACGGAGCTCAATGAGCCCATCAATAAAAGACCCCATGGCATTGAAGTTTTATTCAGTAAGGCGGCACGAAAACCCTCTATAACTCCTGCCATGGGATACAGACCGTATAGGAGCCTGTATCTTGCGGGGATAAGTGATACAGGCCACACCACCGGGGCTGCGTACATGAGCAATCTTACTATGAAATTTATAGCAAAATTGATGTCTCTATACTGAATTGCCAGTGCTGAAAGCCACATTCCGGCTCCCGTGGCAAACAGTATCATTAAAATGACAAGATAAGGCAGAAAAAGGATATTTAAAGATGGAAAAATATGATAATAAACCATCATAAAGAGCAACATTAGAAAGGCTATGAAAAAATCCACGAGTTTTGAAAACGCTGGTGCTAGAGGGAGAAATACCCTTGGAAAGTAGGCCTTTGTAATAAGGGTTTTGTTGTTAACGAGGCTTTGAGTGGAGCGAATAATCACCGTTGAAAAATAGGTCCATGGAAGCAGGCCTGTATAGTTGAATATAGGGTATGGGATACCTTCGCTGGGTATTTTTGCCAGTTTTCCGAATATAATAGAAAAAACAATCATAGTAAGAAATGGTTGAAGTATAGCCCATCCAAATCCCAATATGGTTTGTTTGTATAGTACTTTTATATCTCGTAAAATTAGAAAAAACAGAAGATCCTTGTAGCGAAGTATGTCATTGTAAGTGGTTACAAATCTCCTTTTTGCGTCAACTATTACTATATTACGCGTGTCCATTTTATTTAATATAAACCAGGCTATAGATACTTCAAAGTTCTTTTACCATCTCTTTGTAAAGCTCTACATATTTTCTCGCTGTGTTTTCTATTGAAAATTTGCGTGCAGCTATAAGTGCCCCCTTTTTAAGCTTTTGCCGGTCTTCGTTCCTGAGCATTCTACTTATTGCCTCAACCAGTGCTTCTACCGAGTTTTTGGGGATTAATATTCCTGAAGTTGTGTCAATGACTTCGCTTATCCCTCCTACATCAGTGGCAATAACGGGTATTCCAGATGCAAGTGCCTCTAATAAGGCGAGGGGCAGTCCTTCACTCTCTGACACATTTACGAATACATCAATTTGTTGAAAAAAATGTGGCATATCAGCTTGAAAACCTGTAAGTATAACCCTTTTGTTTACTTTGTTTTTCTGGATTTCTTTTTGCAAAGAGGAGTATAGGGGGCCATCTCCCGCAATCACAAAGTATACGTCTTTAAATTTTTCTAAAATCATTTTTGCTGCTTTTATGATAAGATCGTACCGCTTGACTAGAACAAGTCTTCCAGCAGCTCCGAAAATTACAGCATCTTCCGGGATATTGTATTTTTTTAGCCAGTTGACATCTTTTTTTCTTGTCTTTCCGTACTTTTCTAAAGGTACGCCATTGTAAATAACAAGTGCTTTTCTTTCTGAAATTTTCTTTTTATTGAAAATATCTTCTAATACTGCCTTTGAAACTCCTACTATTTTCCCTTTTTTATGCTTATTTATCAATTTTATTGCAACGTCAACTTTTTCTATTAGCTTGGAGTTGTCTTTAAATCTGCTTTTATACATTCCGTGTACCGTCCAGATAAAGGGTATATTCAGCCCTTTCAGCGTTGTTTCACTCTGGATATCTATTTCGCTTACAATATGGGAGTGAACGATATGTGGCTGTAGCTTTTTCAGGGTGTCTTTTAATCTATATTTGAAAGTAAAATGCAGGGCGTGTCTTAACCATTTTCTCAGTTTGTAAGAGGGTATTTGTGATTCTTCAGTTGGCCAATTAACAAAGCACTTGTAAATTTTTTGTAAAGGAATTACATGTCTTAAGGTTGCGCTGTTAGAGGAGTGTATGATTGTAAGGATAAAGTTGTCAAACTCTGCAAAAATATCTGTATTAAGCAGGTTAACCAAAAGTTGCTGTGCTCCTCCGAATCTGAGGCTTCCTATGATGTGCACAATGCGAATTTTATCGGAATTGGTGTTTTTGTACATCAAAAGGTGGCCATTTTTTGTCTTTTTCGCTCAGTATAATTTCCTCCTTTAGCCATTTTACATTCAGGCTCTTAATATTTATGCCTCTTTCGTGTTCAGGTGAATAATAATTATCAACCTTGTAGTGAACTATGGCGTATTCTGATTTGACGTAAAATCCGTGGGCAAAGCCTTTCGGAATAAAGAGAAGGTATTTGTTTTCATCGTTAAGCTCAATAGTAGTATATTCTCCATAGGTTGGGGAGTTCGCACGTAAATCAAGGATTATATCAATTATTGCACCTTTTATCACCCGTACAAGTTTACTTTGTGCCATAGGAGGTACCTGATAATGGAGTCCTCTAAAAACCCTTTTTGTGGAACATGATTCATTGTCCTGAACAAAATGAATATTGCCTACATGGTCTTTAAATAAGTCTTCCCTGAAGACTTCAAAAAAGTACCCCCTTTTATCCTGGTGTATGACAGGTTTTATAAGAAATACTCCTTTAAACTTAATCTCAAAAAATTCCATTAAAACTCCTTTGAAAGTTTTAATAAATATTCTCCGTATGCACTTTGCCTCATGGATTCTGCAATTTCCAGAAGCCGTTGATGGTTTATAAAGCCGTTCCTGTAAGCAATTTCTTCAAGGCATGCTATTTTTAAACCTGTTCGCTTTTCCATGGTTTCAACAAACTGTGAGGCCAGGAGGAGGTTCTCTGCTGTGCCCATGTCAAGCCATGCGTATCCACGACCCATTAATTTCACTATCATACGATTTTCTTTTATATAAAGATTGTTCAAATCTGTGATTTCAAGCTCTCCTCTTTCAGAGGGTACAAGTTTGCTGGCTTTATCAATAACGTCAGGTGGGTAAAAGTATATTCCCACTACGGCCCACTTGCTGGGAGGGTTGACCGGTTTTTCCACAATCCTTAAAGGTGTTTCTTTTTTGTCCAGTTCAAGGACACCATACTGTTCCGGATTTTTAACTGTATATCCCCAGATAATGGCTTTATTCTCTTGCTGTACCTCTTTAATACTTGCGTTTATCAGATCAGTAAGTCCGTGTCCAAAAAAGAGGTTGTCGCCAAGAATAAGGGTGCTGAAGTCGTTTTCAATAAAATCAGCCGCTATTTTAAAGGCTTCTGCAATTCCATTGGGTTTATTCTGGATAGCGTAGTGTATATTTATACCCCATTTTCTTCCATCCTCAAGAAGCTCTTTAAATCTTGGAAGGTCTCTTGGTGTAGTTATAATAAGAATGTCTTTTATTCTTCCAAGGAGGAGGATTGAAAGGGGATAATAGATCATGGGTTTATCATAAACAGGTAAAAGATGTTTGGAAATAATTTTTGTGGTAGGAAAGAGTCTTGTTCCACTGCCTCCAGCAAGAATGATCCCTTTCATTTCAAACTTTGAAGCCTATATTTTTCCCTTCTTTGAGAAACCAATCAACAGTATTTCTCAGACCTTCTTCAATGTCTATTTTCGGTTCCCAGCCAAGCAGGAGTCTGGCTTTGTTTATGTCCGCTCTGGTGCTCTCCATATCTGCTCTGACTTTTTCCTTAAACACTATTTTTGCTTTTTTACCCATAAGCCTTTCGTAAATTCTTATTACCTCAATTATGCTTGTGGGTTCTTTACCTCTTCCGAGATTTATTATCTCAAAGCTGTTAGTAAGGTGTATGGCTTTAATAATTCCTTTCGCTATATCATCTATATAAGTAAAATCCCTTTTTTGATGTCCGTTGCCAAAGACTATTATGGGTTTTTCATAATATAACCAGTATAAAAACCTTAATAAAGACATATCGGGTCTTCCCGCAGGTCCATATACTGTAAAAAATCTTAAAATTGTTACATTAAGTCCATAGAGGTAGTGATAGGTGTAGGATGTCACTTCTGCGGATTTCTTAGAAGCAGCATAGGGAGAGATAGGTTTGTTCACCGGTAAATCCTCCTTGAATGGCATCTGCTGTCCAGCATAAAGTGAAGATGTGGATGCAAGGATGTATTTTTTAATGTTGTGCTCCACAGATAGTTCCAGAAGATTTAAATTTCCAAGTACGTTGGTGGTAAAATATACGTGTGGGTTCTCAATTGAAGCTCTCACTCCAGCTCTTGCTGCCAGATTAATTACTATTTTGGGTTTTTCTTCGTTAAAAATCCCGGAAAGCAGTTTTTTGTTCTCTATATCAGCCCTGATAAATTTGAAATTCTCATATTTTTGTAATTTTCTTAAGCGATATTCCTTAAGTTTTATATCATAATAGTCATTCATGTTGTCAATACCAACGATATAATAACCGTTTTCAAGAAGCATTTCCGAAGTTCTCCACCCAATAAAGCCACAGCTACCTGTAAGAAGTATTTTCATCATATCATCTAAAGTTAGTCTGGTAAAAGCTCCATATAAGGATAATTGCACTTATCGCCGCTGATATATTCGTAAAATTGATATGGAGTTTCTGTGGTACCTCTATCACATCCCCTGAGGACAAACCAATATCCTCAAAGGTA
>JALVLE010000169.1 GCA_027033555.1 Caldifarciminota bacterium
GTATATGCTGGAGACATTAAAACTATCCATGTCTCAAATTGGTACTCAAAAATAGCTTTTATAATCACACTTAACGATAGCTCCACGCTCCTTTTTGCCAATTATCCAATCCTGGTAAGGGAAAAAAGAAGTAGAAAAAAGGTCAATCCTGCCACGGGAATTTACACAATAGATGGAAGAAAACTAAAGGCGCAGCCTGCAAGAGGGATTTTCATAGAAAACGGTAAAAAAATTATAAAATTAAAATGAAAGCACTAAATTTCAACAAAAAACCTCTAATTATGGGAATATTAAACGTCACCCCTGACTCATTTTACGACGGGGGAAAATACGTAGAGGAAAATTCCATTTCAGAACGGGTTCGGGAAATCGTTCACAATGGGGCCGATATTATAGATATAGGAGGGGAATCAACAAGACCAGGCGCAGAACCTGTCCCTCTGGAAGAGGAAGTAAATAGGGTAAGTCAGGCTTTATCCCACGTAAACCCTGAAGAGATTATAATCTCCGTGGACACTTATAAGGCCGAGGTAGCAGAGATGGCCCTGAAAATGGGAGCAACAATTATAAATGACATCTCTGCGTTGCGTTTTGACAGTAGAATGGTTGAGGTGGTACGAGAATATGATGCTTACGTTGTAATTATGCACATGAAAGGTAAACCGAAAGATATGCAGAAAAACCCGGAATACTCCAATGTAATAGAAGAAATACTACACTTTTTCAAAGAGAGAATTGATTTTGCTGTATCAAATGGGATAAGCGAGGATAGAATAATCCTTGACCCAGGCATTGGCTTCGGTAAGCAACAGGTACATAATATAGAAATCCTGAAAAACATTGACAGATTCCGTTCTCTTGGTTATCCCATTTTAATAGGCCATTCAAGGAAATCCCTGATTGGGTATTTAACCGGTGAAAAAAATCCTGAAAACAGGCTACATGGTACATTGGGGATATCCGCCTATCTTGCATTACAGGGCGTTGACATAATAAGGGTACATGATGTAAAAGAACATGTAGAGCTAATTAAAGTGCTTAGACCTTTTATTAATGACAAAAAGGAGGGAGTATGAGAAGATTACTACTAATATTATTGCCACTCTCTCTAATTATGGGAGGATGTGCAAAAGGGTTTATAAAAAAGAAGGTTATTTTTGCCACTCTCTTTGTGCCAGGTGACACAACCCTATATTCCATTGACATAACCCGGCACATTAACATCCACGAAAAAGACAGCATAAAGAGCTTTAAAATGTATTACACGCTGGAAGTGGTTGAAAGGGTTGAAGAGGTAACGAGCAATTTCATCACCCTTTCTCTTACCATCAGAAAGGCTGCAGGAAACGTTACACGGAATAATAGTCCTTTCGCAACCCATGTATTTGAAAAGCTGAAAGGACATACTATAACTGTGCGGCTGACACCAGACGGTTCAATCGCTTATTTAAAAGGAACAGAAGAAATACCAAGCCTTCTTGGTACGGATGCTGAGAAGTTCAGCGACGCCGAGGTTATTTCTTTTATCTATGATTATATACACCCAGGAGAATTGAAACCAGGGAGCCTTTATAAAAAAGATACAAAACTTGGCGAAAAAGTATTTAGATATGAAGGAATTGATAGAACCATGCGTGAAGGGGATATGGCACTAATAACATTTAAAAGCAGTTATAAAAACGATGATGCCGGATATATGGGCACCTACCCGTATCTATTAAAAACACGAGGAGGCGGCTCAGGTACTATATATCATCTACTGAAAGATGGGAGATTGTTCAAAGGAGAAGAGAAATTTACAATAAAGGACACATATACATTTCCAAGGTTTGAAAATCTCAACAAGGAGGTGATGGTTTACACGGAGCTACGTGTAAAAAGGGCACACAAAACAGGAGGTGAGTTAAATGAATAAAGAACAGAAATGGATTGTGGGGTTATCCCTATTCGTAATAGGGATTGTGGTGGGACTTATACTATCAGCAAAACTGGATATAACGCCAAGGCTTCATAGCGAAAATGCTCCAGATACCAGCATGACTGTTCCTCTTGTTAACACCGAGGGACACAGTCCTTTTGCTCGTATTGCTAAAATCGCTATGCCGGCTGTCGTAAATATTTCAGCCGAACATGTTATCAGACAGCCAGGAGGTGAATTCCAGTTGCCATTTGATGACTTCTTCAGAAAATTTTTTGGGGATCAGCTACCGCAGTTTAAAATCCCCCCAAGAGAATTTAAAGAGCGATCTCTTGGCTCCGGTTTTATTTTCAAAAAAGACGGCAGGTTTTACTATATCATGACCAACAATCATGTGATAAGGAATGCAGATAAAATAGTCGTAAAACTATCAGATAAGAAAATTCTGAAGGGTGATAAAGTCAAAGTGGTGGGGAAAGACCCAAGGACAGACGTTGCAGTCCTTAAAATTGAATATGATGGAAACCTTCCTGTACTCAGATTGGGCAACTCAGATAGTATTCAGGTGGGTGACTGGGCAATAGCCATAGGTAATCCATTTGGACTTGATAGAACATTAACAGTAGGAGTCATAAGTGCCAAAGGACGTTCTGGAATACCACTTCCGCAGGGTCCAGATTATCAGGATTTTATACAAACTGATGCTGCCATAAACCCAGGCAACTCAGGAGGCCCTCTTCTCAATATACGTGGAGAAGTTATTGGAATAAATACTGCAATCACATCCCCCTCGGGCGGATTTGTGGGAATCGGCTTTGCTGTTCCCATCAATACTGCGAGATGGGTTGCAGAACAACTTATTGAACATGGTAAAGTACAGAGAGGATATATGGGAATAAGACCTCAACCTGTTGATGAAAACCTTGCCAAAGCCTATGGGCTCAAAAAGCCGTACGGTGTTCTGGTTGCAGAGGTGCTTGATGGAACACCTGCCCAAAAAGCAGGTCTAAAAGAGGGAGATATTATCCTGGAATACAACGGAAAAAAGGTAACAGATCTTCAAGAATTTAGATTGATGGTTGCAGAGACACCTCCTGGGACAAAAGTTACCCTTAAAGTAATAAATCCCGAGGGCAAAATAAGAACAGTGACAATGAAACTTGCCGAATTCCCTGAAGAAAAAGTGGCTTCGTCTAAAGAGAAACAGGAAGAAGAAATAGTTGAACCTGGAAAGGCAAAATGGGCAGGTCTTGTAGTAGTGGATGTACGTTCTGATGAGGCAAAAAGACTGGGACTTGCGGCAGAAGAAGGTGTGGTGGTAATTGACGTAACACCAGATTCTCCTGCAGAGGATGCAGGATTTATGAAAGGCGATGTAATAGTGAAAATAGGAACTGTGGAAGTGAAAGGCCTTGAAAGCTTCAAAAAAGCAAGAAAAAAATATAAACATAGCAAAAAACCAATTATTGTCAAGATTTTAAGACATAATATTCCCATGTTTTTAGGATTTAACCCGGAGGAAAAGTGATGAAGATACTTAAAATCATCTTTGCAATGCTCTTTGCATTTTCTATGATTTATGCAGATATGCTTGTAAGGGTTCCCCTTAATAACAAACAGGACCTTGATTTTATATACAAAAACAAACTGAGTATTGTGGATAAAACAGAACACAGCGTCACTTTATATATAAAAAATAACCAGTACAACTTACTTAAAGCCCGCGGATTCCAGATAGAAGTCATAATACCTGATATCCAACGGTATGTAGAAGAAAGAATCAAACCGCAAACAAAGCTTGATACGTCCCTCACAATGCACTACCATGATTACAATCAAATTATTTACCTTATGGATTCAGTGGCAGCTGCTCATCCAAATATAGTAAAGCTGGATACAATTGGTTATTCTGTCCAGGGCAGATTGTTGCTTGCTGCTAAAGTATCCGATAATCCTGATATAAAAGAAGATGAAGCAGAAGTCCGTATTGTGGGGTGTCACCATGGAAACGAATGGCCAAGTGCAGAAATACCTTTATTCCTGCTCGCCTATCTTTCAGAAAACTATGGCACTGATGCATACATCACCCAGCTCATAAACAACAGAGAAATATGGATACTTCCTATGGTAAATCCAGATGGACATGAGGCGCATACTAGGGAAAACGCCAACGGTATTGACCTTAACAGAAACTATGGATATATGTGGACAGGAGCAGGAGGAGATACAGAACCTTATGGCCAACCAGAAACAGATGCAATGTATAGGTGGAGTCAGAGAGAAAACTTCACAATGGGTCTCACATATCATACCTATCATCCAGCAGTAAATTATATTTGGAACTACTCACCTGACCATATACCTGATAGTGCCCTCATTGTCACTTATGCACAAATATACGGGGACTCCACAGCAGCAAATGGTGACCCATACTGGGTAACTGAAGGATATGCCTGGTATCAGACTTATGGAGATTTAAATGATTATTCAATGGGCATTGATGGTATAAACGATGTTACCATAGAACTATGTCACGAGTTTGTCCCACCTGAAACCCAGCTTGATACAACCTGGCGCATAAACCGTGGGGCCATTCTGGCATTTATTCAGAAGGCAGGACAGGGAATTCATGGTTATGTGATTGATAGTACTACA
>JALVLE010000170.1 GCA_027033555.1 Caldifarciminota bacterium
GAACCACTTTTCTGGTATGGGAAAAACTCATGGAAAAATATAGAAAAAGCAGGGAATTTAATCTTGCATTTGCCAAAATAGCAGCTGGAGTGGGCAAATACAGAGAGGCTGTAATGATGCTCAACTCACTGAACACCCCAAAAGCTCGCTCACTTCTTTTATATACCTATGCCCTCTACGGAAAATATGAAGAAATCAAAAAGTTGCTTGAGGAATCTTCTGAAATTGAAAAAGACGCATACTACTATATAGCCATGGGCTTTTTTCATCTTTTTCAGAATCATAATACAAAAAAGGCAAAAAACTTTGCTATAAAGGCTGGTGAAATCTCTCATAATGACTCTCATATAAAAACAATGAGTCAGTATCTATATGCTATAGCACTCCGGGAAGAAGGTAATATAGAAAAAGCCCTGAGAGTCCTGGAGGAGATTTATCCCGTATGGGATATAGTAGCTGAAGCATTGCTTGTAAATTTCCAGCTTGGATATCTTTATTACAAAAAGGGACTCGTTCAAAAAGCACAGTACTATTTTGAGTATGCATTTCTTCTTGCGACTGAGATAAAACACCTGAGTTTTTCAGTTCAGGCGGCTTTTTACCTTGGCTACATATACAAAAAAAACAACAGACTTTCCTCATCCTACAATTATTTTAATTACACCTATAAATATTTGAGATTTTTGCATGAAAGCCTTAAACCGGTATTTTTTAGGGACTATTTTGATACGCTAATAAGCTTTGAGTATTATGACAGAGCACGAGAGCTTCTGAAAAACTATAAAGAAGCAACACAGTATATCAATCCTGTGTCCATGGCTCTGCTTTACTACAAGGATAAAAATGTAAAAGGACTTGAGGAGGTCGCAGAGAAGATTAAACACAATAAAGACATGCTTGATATGCTAAACAAAATGATTGATTCCATCAAAGGAGAAAAAACCAAACAATAGGAGGTGTAACCATGACTGAGATGGAAAACCTGAAAAAATACCCAAAACTACTCCTTGAATATCTGATAAATTCAGGGGAGTATAACAAAGCAGTAGAAGTGGCAAGGGACCTCTTCAAAAGCCTCCAGGATAGCCCTGCAGAGCTGCTTGATGTGTACGTAATGTACCTTTCTCTCTATGGGAAAATTGACCTTCCAAAAGAAGAGTTCTTTGATATTCTTGAGAAAGCCCTTGAATTATCGGAAAAGCTTGGACACAGGGAACACAGAAGAAAACTGCTAAAAATACGGAGAATGACAGCGGATCTGGAAATTCCAGAGGAAATAACTCTTGAAGAGAGATATGCCAAGGCGTTACAGAAAATTGCTGAAATACAGGAGCTTTCTCTTGCGGACCAGGATTACTATAAAAAGATCCTCAAAGTAGCAATAGAAACCCTTGGAGCAGAAAGAGGTGCTCTATTCATAATGACAAACGGCAAACTCAGGAAACGTGCTGCAATAGGAATGGAAGACCTTGAGATAAAAAAGGCAAAGACCATCTCCAACTCCATAATGCTTGAGGTGGAAAGAAAAAAAGATACGCTGGTCATAGAAGATGCCCAAAAAGATCCTCGCTTTAAAAGGGCCCACTCAGTAATATTTAATAAAATACGTTCAGTCCTTGCAACCCCTCTTATTTACAAAGGCAAACTCATCGGCGTTCTATATGTGGATACCACTACAAGGAGTAAAACTTTCCTCGTACAGGATAAGGTATTTATAGAGGCTCTTGCAAAACTGCTGGCATCTCATATAGGTGCCAACCTGGAAAAACAAGCCCTTGCAACTTCTGTAAGGCTACTTAAAGGCAGACTCAAGGAAGAGGAGGATATTGTTATTGTATTCCAGAGCAAGGAAATGAGAGAAATTCTCGCGAAAGTAAAAAAAGTCGCTCCTACAGATACAATAATACTTCTTGAAGGAGAGACAGGTACTGGCAAGGGATTGCTTGCAAGATTTATTCACTCTATAAGTAAAAGAGCAGATAAACCATTTGTCCAGGTTGATCTTTCAGCTATACCTTATACCTTAATTGAAGCGGAACTCTTTGGGTACAAAAAAGGTGCCTTTACAGGAGCACTTGAAGATACCCCGGGTCTACTTGAAGTGGCAGACGGTGGAACAGTGTTCTTTGATGAGATTTCCAATACAACACTCACCACACACAGCAAACTCCTCACTTTGCTTGAAGAGAAAAAATTCCGGAGAGTGGGTGGAAAAGAGGATATACCTTTCAAAGCACGGCCTATCTTCGCCAGTAATAAGCCACTTGAAGAATTAGTAGAAAAAAACAGGGTGAGAAAAGATTTTTATTACAGAATAAGTGAGTTTGTAATTAAAATTCCTCCATTAAGAGAGAGGCCCGATGATATTATTCCTCTTGCAGAATACTTTGCTAAAAAATTCGGTGCGGAGTTTGGTAAAGAATATCAGGGAATGGACGATGAGGTGAAAGAATTTCTCACTTCTTACCATTGGCCTGGTAATGTAAGAGAACTCAGGAACGTAATAAGACAGGCCATGATCTTCTCTAAAGATGGATACATTACCCTGAAAAACCTGCCTGAAGACCTTCTTTCCACAAAGCAGTCAGACTTTGAAAGAGCAAAAACAAAAGCACTGAAGGAATTTCTACATGACAGAGAAAAGGACATAGTGATTGAGGCACTCAGGGAAACACATGGCAACATCCTGGCAACTGCAGAGCTTTTGAATACAAACAGAATGAGAATTTACAGGATTTTGAAAAAATACAATATAGATCCCAATGAATTCAAGATAAAGGGCAAAATCAAAAGAAGACTAAAGGGTACAAAGTAATCCCTAAACCTCTCCCTTAAAATGCACCGGGTGTCACATCCCGGTGCATTTTAACTAATATTACACATTCCACTTCCATAACTCTAACCGACACAATACCTTAAAAGATCTACCTTCTGGCAAATTTATTGCTGTACAAAGAGTGGATAAGGAGGTGACCGATGTTAAGGCAGGAAGATATTCAATTTCTGGAGGATACAGAAGATTTATTTAAATTTCTCCAGAATAAAGGGGCTTTTACAATCAGGGATATTAAACTAAAAATGAAAAATCCCATGGTGAGAATAGCTATGCTCTCAGATGAAAAAGGCAAAGAACACCTTATATACTACATGATAGGAAGAGACGACGTAGTAATTAGAACTTTTCCTGCAAAAAGAGAGAGCATGAGCGAAATTATTAAATTCTATCCTGAAATAGTGATAGTGGACACAGATACCACTCAGGAAAATCTTCTTAAAACCCTTATCATAAGCTTTCAGCTCTCCCATGACTATGTACCAATTATTCTGACCGGGAAAGACAAACACAAACTTTACTATTTCTGGCAATTCGGTGTGTTTGATATAATAGACCTCAATCTTCAGGATAAAAAAGCAGATGGAATCATTGATAATGCCGTAAGACTGAAAAACATGCTCACCATTCAGCTTGAGGAAAGTCTCCTTGATTATCTATCACGCATAGCCGATGCCAAAGGGGTTGAAGACGTGACACATTCAAGAAGGGTGGCTATATATTCCCTCGCTCTCGCTCAAGCCGCAGGTATTCATGATATAGAATTTCTAAGAAAACTCTACCTTGGTGCAAAATATCATGACATAGGAAAGATTGCCTTGCCTGAGAGCATACTCAGAAAAAGAGGTGCATTATACAAAAATGAATACGAAGTAATTAAACGGCATCCCCTTATAGGATATTACATTGTCAGTCACTATGGGAAACTGGATTACCAAATCGGAGATATGGTAAAACATCACCATGAATGGTATAACGGTAGCGGGTATCCTGATGGACTTAAAGGCGAAGAAATACCAATTGGAGCGAGGATAATAGCCGTAGTGGATGCTTATGACGCCATAACCACTGATAGACCCTACCGTAAGAAAAAATCTGATGACTTTGCAATAAATGAGCTCCTCAAGTTTAAAGGCATCCAGTTTGACCCAAAACTCGTTGATGACTTCATAAGAATACTTGCTCTGTCAAATTAGATTGATTTTTTCAACTCTCTTAGAGCTTTTTTGAGAATGGAAACATCGGCTCTACCATATTTTACCATATAATAGCTCTTCACAAAACCCATGGCCTTTTCGTCTCCGCTTCTTTTCGCAAATTCAAGCAGTGTTTCATGCTCTTTCTTTTTATATCCCTTTTTATTCATGTATTTCAAAAACGCAGAGAGACTCCTCCTGTATATATTGTTTTCTTTGAGATAAGACATATAAAAATAAACTGCAACTAATAATGGGAGCACAAACGCAAAAAGCACCAGCTTTCTGTAATGTTGCCGGCCAGGTTTCAATCTCATAAAAACTGGCATACTTTTTATTACCAGTTTCATTTGATCGTTATAATTGAACTCAACTACCCTGGTAAACCAGATATATTGAACCACATCATACAATTCAAGAAGCGTCTTTATAATAGAACTGGCTTTCTGTGAGGGTGGAGTGGGATCAAAACGCCTCCATTTTCCGTCTATAAATACCTCTGTCCACACATGAGCATGCTTTTCCCTTACAA
>JALVLE010000171.1 GCA_027033555.1 Caldifarciminota bacterium
CTTCTTAAAATACTCAACAAGGCCTTCTGAAATTACAAGAACGTTACCCTCATCATTCCATTCAAATGCCGGTAGCGTCCAGTTGGTGGACCCAAACAAAACGTATCTGTCATCCACAATAATCAACTTTGCATGTGTTGTTACATCATAAGAATCAAAATGTGCATTTATTCCATAAGGCTTTAAAATATCCATAAACTGCTCTTTATTTTGGACAGTATTAACCCTGTTGAAATTTGAGCCATCCAGTATAAGCTCCGTATAAACTCCTCTTTTACCAAGATCAATAATGTCGCGTACGAGCATTTCATTAAACTCAAAGGTATCTCTTGGATACGTCCTTGCTGAAAGCATGGCAACAAGCACAGTATCTTTCGCATGGGAAAAAAGCTCATGAATGGCTATAGTATAGTTTCTGTTTGGCACGGGATAAATAAGTGCCTTATAGCCATCAATACAAGGCGCTGGTGCAGGAAGGCTCTTGGGCATGCTGGTTCCTTCTTTGGAATTGGGTATTTTTCTCATCTGCCTCTCATAAAATTTCTTCCACCCATAATAAGATGGAAGATCCCTCATTGAAACCCTTTTTACTTCGTCCAGGTAGTGTAAATAATATCTCGCAAGTCCGGGGGATTTTATAATAGCTGAGGCTTCATTGTTAGCCATTAGCGCATAGAAACTCCAGTTTGTTGAGCCTACAACTACATATTCGCTATCTACTACTATTACTTTATCATGACTTGTTATGTCCGGAGGATCATACCATACTTCTGCACCATACTTCTTGAGTTCTTCAGCAAATAATTTGTTATGCAGGCTGTTTCGCTTATTCCAGTCTGATGCGTCAAGTATGAGCTCTACTTTGACCCCCCTCTTTAATGCATCCTTTAAATATGAAAGGAGTTTTTTACCTACGTCTCCTTTGTATTCTCTGTAATAACGAGCGGTAAAAATGAAAACCCTGATTTCCTTCTTTGCCTTCCTGAATAGAGTTTTTATACCCGGCAAATAGTACCTGTTGGGAATAGGATAGACTACACCTTTATATGGCCCCTGTAACTTACTGAAATCCGGTGCATTACCGGAATTAGCTACAACAGAAAGTAACAATAAAGTTGTAATCAATACTGTCATAACCACTCCTTTTTATATTATTTTATCCCTCAGGTTGCGATTTGTCAAGTAAGAAAGAAACAAATGCCTCTGCTGCTCTGTATGAGGAGCGAACAAGGGGACCAGAGGCAACATATTTAAACCCCATTTCAAGCCCAATATCTTTAAGCTGCTCAAATTCCAGAGGAGCATAATACTTTTTCACAGGAAAATGCTTCCTAGAAGGCATAAGATACTGGCCTATAGTGAGGATATCACACCCCGCTTCTCTAAGATCCTTCATTGTGTCCAGTATCTCTTTTTGATCTTCCCCAAGTCCCACCATGAACCCGGATTTTATCAATATTCGGGGATTTAGTTCTCTGGCTATTTTGAGAGTTTTAAGTGATTTTTCATAAGAGAATCTTCTATCTCTCACAAGAGGGGTTAATCTTCTCACTGTTTCAACATTGTGTGCGAACACATCCGGGAAAGCGCTTACCACCTTCCCTATAATTTTATCATCAGCATAAAAATCAGGGGTAAGCACTTCAACACGGATATTTTTATCAATAGACTTAATTGCTCTGATGGTGGCAGCATATATAGATGCTCCCTGGTCCTCCAGGTCATCCCTTGTAACAGAGGTAAGGACAACATATTTCAAACGCAATTCTTCTACCGCTTTTCTTACCCTTTCTGGCTCAGTGGTATCCACTATTCCATGAGGATTACCTGTCTTAGTCGCGCAAAACTTACAGTACCTGGTACACACGTTTCCAAGTATCATGAAAGTGGCAGTGCCCTCTCCCCAGCATTCTCCTAAGTTGGGACACCTTGCCTCTTCACACACAGTGTGGAGACCGTACTTCTTTAATACGTGCCTTACTTCCCTGAATTCACCCTTTCCAGGGAGTTCTATTTTGAGCCATGCTGGTTTTCTCAGAATTTGCATTAACTTAGCTTCTTTTTTAATATCTTTGCCAATCTCTCACCTGAAAGGAGCATGCCTCCGAAAATAGGACCCATTCTATAATAACCAAATACTGCAGCTGTTGCCATGCCGCATACAAAAAGCCCTGGGTATACTTCTTTCGTGTTCTCAACCACACCTTTTTCAGCTGGTTCAGAAAAAAGCGAGCGTTCTCCAAGGGGTTTGCCGGTTGGGGTATTAAGCTTTACGTCATTTTTCCTTGAAAGAGTTGCCACAACATCGTGCTCATGCCCTGTTGCATCTACCACCACTTTCGCCTTTATGGTGAGAGGATCAATGGGAAAACCCTCCATTAATGCGAAGGTATTATTGATGACCACACCCACGACACGGCTTTCTCTTACCACAAGATCCTCAACTGTAACAAGGTTAAAAATATGTGCCCCCATCTGAATAGCACCATGGATAAGTCCAGATGCAAGCTCAAGAGAATCCACTATATAAAGTCCGCTTTCATCCTTTTCAAACTGGATATCAAAATCTTGCAGAATATGGGTTGCTTCTTCCTGTACTGCAGCATATTTAAATCCCATTCCGCCTCCCCAAATTCCACCACCAGGCGACAATCTCTTTTCCAGTATCGTAACTTTAAAACCATCTCTGGCAAGATACCCGCCTGCAACAAGTCCTGAAGGGCCAGCCCCTACTATCACCACATCTGTCTGAATATTATCAAGGAGTGCCCTGAAATGAAAATTAATAATGGCTCTTGTTATATCAATCTCTTTCATCCTCTTCTCCTTTTTATTAATCTCCAAGAATTAAAAATACACAATACTCCCCACACATTGTGCATGGACCTTCGCCTGAGCGTTCTTTTCGTATTTTGGCTGCTCTTTCCGGGTCTATTGAAAGACGAATCTGCTCATCCCAGTCAAGAGCCTTTCTCGCTATGGAAATTTCTCTATCCCATTCATCTGCTCCCTTCAATCCTCTTGCTATATCAGCTGCATGAGCAGCAATTCTTGATGCAATTACCCCTTCGTGTACATCTTCTTTGGTAGGCAGGCCAAGATGCTCTGATGGTGTTACATAACAAATAAAATCAGCTCCTGCCCATGCTGCATGCGCCGCTCCTATGGCAGAAGTTATATGGTCATACCCCGGTGCAACATCAGTTACAATAGGTCCCAGAAGATACAAAGGAGCATTGTTTGTCAGTCTCTTAATTCTTTCCACAGATGGTTTAATAAGATGCAAAGGCACATGTCCTGGCCCTTCTATCATACTCATAACACCTCTCTCAAGGGCACGTTTCTGTAACTCTCCGAGCACTTCCTGTTCCCCAACTTCAAACATATCAGATGCATCATGTATAGCACCAGGTCTCATACCATCTCCAAGTGAGAGTACAGCATCGTATTTTTCAGCTATGTCCAGAAGTCTATCAAAATGCTCGTACAGAGGATTCTCGTTGCCCGTACTTTTTATATATGCCGCAGTTATAGCCCCCCCTCTTGAAACTATCCCGCCTATTCGTTTACCTTTCCCATACTGAGAAACATATTTTTTAACCACTCCGGCATGAACAGTAATAAAGTCAACCCCCTCTTCAAGCTGTCGCTCAATCACCTCAAAAAACTCTTCTACGTCAAGTCTTACAACTGCCCCTCTTTTAATTCTCGCAAGGGTAGCTGCTTCATATATAGGAACAGTTCCTACAGGTACTGTTGATTCTCTTAAAACAGCCCTTCTTATTTCTGCAAGATCATCGGAAAGAGACAGATCCATTATAGTATCTGTACCTGCACGAAGTGCTACATGCAATTTTTCTATTTCTTCCTGCAAAGAGGAACGAAGAGTACTGGTACCTATATTTGCATTTACCTTTACTCTCGTTCCCTTCCCCACAACTATAGGGCCTCTCTTTGTTCTATAACCCAGCACAACTGCCTCACCTGATAGAATGTTCCGGGCCAGCTCATTTACATCAACGTTCTCTTTCCGGGCTATATCCTTGAGGTCATCTGGTATTGTGCCTTCTCTTAAAGTTTGAATTAATGTTTTCATAATGCCTCCTTACATTTCCAGACAGGTATGTAATAATTTTAATTTATTCACCAGGTTTTATGAAAAGATATCAAAATTTCTTAACCTTTACCCGTATCTCCTGCCCCTGAATAAACGGGAAATCCAGTCCCTTAATTATATCCCCGGGCATCACATAAATATTATACTCTGTCCTATCTATGGGAATAACCTTCTTAGGGCAATACTCAACTTTAAGAGTATATGATCCAGGTGGCACATTGGCAAATATAAAACTCCCATCTTCTCGGGTCCAGGTCTTTTTTCCGTTCAGACTCACAATACACCCTTCAAGGGGTATATCTTTCTCATCGTAAACATTGTTCACGTTCATATCCACAAACAGCCTACCTTCAACTCTCCCCAATCTCGTTACTTTGAACTCTATATAT
>JALVLE010000172.1 GCA_027033555.1 Caldifarciminota bacterium
GTACAGTTGTTCCCCATTAAACTATATCACATGGTAAAAGTAAGATTTGCACCATCCCCCACTGGATACCTCCATGTTGGAGGTGCAAGAACTGCTCTCTATAACTGGCTTTTTGCACGTAAAAACAAAGGTATCTTTTTGCTTAGAATAGAGGATACGGACAGGACACGGTATGTACCGGACTCGGTTGAAGACATAATGGAATCACTAAACTGGCTCGGGCTTAAATGGGATGAAGGCCCTGTATTTCAATCAGAAAGAACCGAAATTTACAGGAAACTGGCGCATAAACTTGTTGAAGAAGGCAAAGCCTATAAATGCTTCTGCTCCCAAGAAAGGCTCAAAAAGCTCCGCGAAGAGCAAAGGAAGATGGGCCTAAAACCAGGTTATGACAGAAAATGCCGGAATCTCAGCGAGGAAGAGATTAAAAAACTTGAAAAAGAAGGCAAACCATATGTTATTAGATTAAAAGTCCCTCTTTCAGGGGAGACTACCTTTCACGATGAAATCCATGGTGATATAACTGTCAAAAACTCGGAACTTGAGGATCTCATACTTTTAAAATCCGACGGTTATCCTACCTATCATCTTGCTAACGTAATAGATGATCACATGATGGGAGTAACACATGTAATGCGAGCGGATGAATGGATCCCATCCACGCCCTATCACGTTATTCTCTATCGTGCATTTGGCTGGGAACCTCCAAAATTTGTACATTTGCCTGTAATACTTGCCCCAGATGGGAAGGGCAAGCTATCCAAAAGACATGGGGCTACATCTGTAAGAGAATTTAAAAAACTGGGAATTCTGCCAGAGGCACTGGTTAATTATCTTGCGCTACTTGGATGGTCACCAGGTAATGATATTGAAATAATGTCGCTTGAGGAGATGATTGAACTTTTTGATATTAAAAAGATAGGGAAAAGGGGCTCTGTATTTGATTACAAAAAGCTTTACTGGATGAACTCTGTTTATATAAGAAAAAAGTCTGATGAGGAACTTTACAAACTTGCGCTACCCTTCTTTGAAGAACATGGTCTTGTAAAGGATGAAGAATCCCGCAACATGTTAAGAAAAATTATACCGCTTTTCAAAGAGCGTATAAAAATCCTTTCAGAATTTCCTCCCTTTAGTGAATACTTTTTCAAAGATGACTTTGAATATGATGCAAAAGGCGTAAAAAAGCACTTTAAATCACCGGATGTATTTGATCTTCTGGATGAGGTAGCTGAAAGATTGCAAAATGTGGAACCGTTTAATGTGGAAAACATAGAGCATGTCATAAGATCATTTGCAGCAGAAAAAAATATAAAACCAGCAAAGATAATCCATCCGCTCAGGGTAGCTCTCACGGGTAAAACTGTGGGTCCTGGACTATTTGAACTTATGGAAGTCCTGGGAAAAGAAAAAGTCCTGGAAAGAATTAAAAAAGCCCGGGAGAAAATCAAGATTGAATGAAGAAGTATCTGCAGGCTTTATTATTTTTAAAATAAAAGACGATGAAATCTTTTACCTCCTTCTCAGGCATCCCACTCACTGGAGTTTTCCCAAAGGACATATAGAGGCTTCTGAGACTCCTCTTGATGCTGCGCTACGAGAATTAAAAGAAGAAACAGGTATCACGAGGCAGGATATTGAAATCATACCTGGTTTTGAGGACTCTACTTCTTATGTGTTTTTTAAAAATGGAGAGCCTGTTAGCAAAAAAAATATTTACTTCCTTGCACGACTCATAAAAGACGTACCCATAAGACTATCCAGAGAACATTTAAAATATGATTGGTTTAAGTATAGAACAGCTGAAAGGGCAATTGGGTTTCCAAATATGATTGAAGTGTTGCGAAGAGCACATCAATGGATTACAAGACTGCAGAAAAAAAACTCTTTTCATTGATTAATTATGAAAAACTACCTAATAAAGGGCCCAAGAGCCTGCTGAGCTTTCTTGAACTTCTCTCCCGGTTTGATCATCCGCAGGAAGACCTTAAAGACTCCGTAATAATAAAAGGTACCAAGGGGAAAGGGTCAACAAGTGTAATGTTACATACCATACTCAACAACGCCTCTTACTCTTCTGGTCTTTTCACCTCGCCGCATCTTTTTTCTGTAAGAGAACGTATTAAAGGCTACAACACTTATATTTCCAAGCATGATTTTGCCAGCTTAATTGAGCACATATTCAATAAAATCCAGCACAGAAAAGGATTCAGAACCTATTTTGAAGTGCTCACTCTCTTGTCAATTTTATATTTTAAAAAAGAGCATACAAATGCGAATATTTTTGAAGCAGGCCTTGGAGGCAGGCTGGATACAACCCGTCTCATTCCTTCCAGAATTCATATACTCACCACGGTAGGCTTTGACCATGTGAAGCTGCTGGGTCCATATCTTGCTGAAATAACATTTGAAAAACTCTGCGGATCTGAGGGACTGACGCTAATTACTCCTTCCCAGCACCCCAAAGTGGAATGGGTTTTAACAAATTTTGCAAAATGGAGAAATGTGCAACTTATAAGGGAGAATTCGGATTTCCATATTCTGAATATGCTTTTTCTTTCCACTCATACCGAACTTACTGTTGACACCCGCCATTTTGGGAAAATGCATATTCATATCCCGCAAATAGGCAGATTCCTTGCCAAAAATGCAGTTTTATCATGCATTGGCGCCAGATTATTAGGTACAAAAAACTGCGATCTTAATGGATTATCCTTGCCGGCAAGATTTCAAAAGATACTAAACCAGCCGGTGCTAATCATTGATGGAAGCCACAATCCCATGTCTCTGTTAAACCTAAAAAGCGAGCTTGAATTTTATTTTGGCCATATAAAAACGAATCGCATACTCATATTTGGAATGGTAAAAGATAAAAACATTGAAACGTCTTTGAAAATACTTGAAAATACATTTGATACGTTTATTTTCATCAAATCCGATGTTCCACGATCAGAAAATCCTGAAAAACTTCTGGAAATTTTTAAAAAAATCTCTTCAAAAAAAGCCCTGAAAATGGGCAGGGAAAAAGCCCTTGACTTTGCTCTCAACAACGGCCGATTAATAGTAATTACAGGCTCTTTCTATGTGGCAGGTGACTTTATAAGAATTCTTATTGAGAATCACATGTATCCCGAATCAGAACTTTATTCTCTAATTAACTAACGCTTTGCTTTTGCTTTTTGCTTTTTAATATGCTCCTTTACAATGAGCTTAATAGCCATTTCAAGCGTTT
This sequence comes from Caldifarciminota bacterium, assembly GCA_027033555.1. Lineage (GTDB taxonomy): Bacteria > Hydrothermota > Hydrothermia > UBA1063 > CAJXJZ01 > CAJXJZ01. The sequence goes on from JALVLE010000172.1 coordinate 3,233, forward strand.
TCATGACCCCCTTGCCCTGAGAGGCAATAGCAAGGACGTATGGGTAATGATAAATATTCACTTCCCTTTCCAGTTCCTCAACTGGTACCTTATCCGGGACATCTCTTTTGTTATACTGAACAATTATAGGAATTTTATTGCCATTTGAAAGTCCAAACATCTTGAGATTTTCATGCATTTCCTTGTAAAGTTCCTTGTTCTCCTCCATCCTTTTTCTTGACGAATCAGCAACAAAAATTACACAATCTGCTCCCCTCAGGACAAGCTTTCTTGCGGTCTTATAAAAAACCTGCCCAGGTACTGTATAAAGGAAAAACCTTGTCTTAAATCCCTTAACAAGGTTTATCTCAAGAGGCAATAGATCAAAGAAAAGAGTTCTCTCGCCTTTTGTATCAACGCTTAGCAACTTACCCTTGGGTCCCATGAATTTTTTGTAAATGTATTTTATATTGGTTGTTTTACCACTCAACCCGGGACCATAATACACTATCTTGAACTTAATCTCTTTATTTTTGAAATCTATTACCACTCTCTGCCTCTTCTATTTTTACCCTAATATGATAACGTTATCAAAACGTTCCTTCAAACAAGTAAATGCTACGAAAGCTCCTGATTAAGTTTTGCAATGGCCTTTTTAAGCTCTACTTTTATAAGTGCAAGTTTTAAAGTTCTTTTAGAGGTAACAACAAGTATAATGAGATCCCCTCCGAGGGCAGGAGCAGCCATAATATTCTCGTTTTTCAGGGCTATTGTAATGTCTTCCACATCTTCTTCTATAATTTCTTTAAATAATTTCACGATATTCCCTATGTATTCACCCAGATTACCAAGTTTATCTCCCCTTATACTCCCACTCCTAAAATGAGAAGCAACAAGATTTCCATTAATATCAGCAACAAAACCTGCATGCACATCTGTTGTAAGAGCCACAATCTTTCTTAATGCGTCATTGATTACTGGCACTTTATCCTCTGATACAACAGGAGCTGCTTTTGCCTCTTCTTTGACTTCAGGCACCCTCTCCTCTTCTTTTACAGGTTGTTCCTCCTGAGAAACTGGAGGCTCTTCTGTTTTCTCTTCAACTTTTTCTTCTACAACAGCTGCTTTCTCTGCTTTCTCAACCTGTTCTTCTATTTTTTCCTCCGACACCTCCTCCTCAGCAAGCTCCTCTTCCTTCTCCTCTACAACCTCCTCTTTCGCCCCACTTTCTATCTCCTCCGGCAACTTAACCTTCTCCTCTCCCTCTACTTCCTCCTCAAGCATACTCTCAAGA
>JALVLE010000173.1 GCA_027033555.1 Caldifarciminota bacterium
TTAACCAAAATTGGAGATTATTTTGGAGGAAAAGACCATACAACAGTTATCAACGCTGTGAATAAAATTCAGAAACTGTTATCAACAGACACAGCGCTTCAAAAGCATTTGAATTCAATAAAAGACAGACTTGAAAAGGAGTAATCCACAATGAACGCAAAACTTTTTTCTTATTACAACACAGAGAAAAACAAGGTTTTTGCACAACTTTACTATTATTACTGCTTGATTTATAATTATAGAGATAGAAGAAGGAGGATAAAATGGAATTCACAGTCCTAAGAGAATCTCTTTTAAAGGCAACCAAACAGGTATCCAAAGCACTGGTTTCAAGAACACCTATGCCCATTCTGTCCAACATTCTTTTTGAGCTGGATGGTAATACACTCACACTTACGGCTACAAACATGGACTTTGCAATAACAGCAAAGGTAGACGTTAATTCAAATGACAAAGGAAGCTTCACATTACTTGGCAAGCCATTTCTTCAGCTTATTCAAAATCTTGATGAAGTGGAAATCAATGTGGAAAACACGGGTGGAACAACATATATTTCCACATCAAGGAGTAAATACAGGTTTCAGGGTCAGCCAGCAGAAGATTTCCCCAGAATGGAAAGTATAGACGGAGAAGGTGTGACCCTACCTACTCCTGATGTGCTTGAAGGTATGAATTTTACAGCATTCTGTATTGCAAAGGATGATCCAAGAGCTTTTCTAAATGGCATTTTGTGGGAACTGAGAGATTCTGAGCTAAGATTCGTTGCCTCTGATGCTCACAAACTGGGTTTTTATTTGAAAGATTATGGTACCAGGCTGGTGCCAGAAAAAAAAGAAGCCATAGTTCCAAAAAATGTGCTTGATTTTCTTAAGGATACAGAACATGATAAAGTGAAGGTATATTTTACAGAAAAACTCCTCAAACTTGAACTGCCTGATAGTTCTCTTATTACAAGGCTTATAGATGGGCCCTATGTTCCTTATGAAAGTGTAATACCAAAGGATTATGAAGATGAAGTGGTGGTAAATACGGATGAGATTTTGTCTTCATTGAAGAGGGTCATAAACTTTACTCCTCAAAATACAAATTTAATAGAGATAGAGTTTTCATCAGATATGGTTATACATGCTGAAAATAGAGAGATGGGAGAGGCAACAGAACACATCCCAGCAGAGCATAAAGGCAAAGTTGAAAAAATAGGTTTCAATGGCCAATACCTTTCTGAAATAATAAGACACGTAAAAAGCGAAAAGACTGTTATTATGTATCGGGATATTAACTCCCCCGTGATTATAAAGCCTTACGAAACAGAAGGCTACCAGCTTCTATATCTTCTCATGCCAGTTAAACTATGAAAGTACCATTTTACAATAAGATATCCAGCAATAAATCCGCCTACGTGTGCAAAAAAAGCTATGCCTCCTCCGTGAGCAGGAAGGGTTAAAATACCAAGAATAAGCTGGTAAATGAACCAGAAACCTATAAGGAAGTATGCAGGGATATAGACGAGCCTGTAAAAGAAGCCGAAAAATAGGAAGTCCGGTACCAGGGTAAGCACTCTGGCGTGAGGATAAAGATAAAAATATGCTCCCAGTACCCCTGAGATAGCACCTGAGGCGCCTATATTGGGTATGTGAGAGAATGGGTGTATTATTACCTGAGCGAGCGCAGCCGCATACCCGGTAATTATATAAAAGAACAGAAATCTTACATGTCCCAGAGCATCTTCAACATTATCTCCAAATATCCACAGGTATAGCATATTACCCAGTATATGTCCCCATCCCCCGTGAATGAACATGGCAGTAAGTGGTTTAAGGTAAAAAGGAAGAGTTCCGTAAACGGTTTTCAGATGAGTTATTTCCCAGGGAATGACACCAAAGCTCCGGAAGAATACATTAACTCTCCTACCAAGTGAAAGCTCATGAAAGAATACAAGGAAATTAATGACTATAATAGTGTAAGTAAAATAGGGTGTTGTTCTCGTTCTGTTTTCGTCTTTAAGAGGCAGCATTTACTCTGGCTTTAAAACTTTAATTATTCTGTCAGTCTTCACAAAATAGACGCCGGATGGCAAATGGCTCAGATTGAGATTTCCCCGATAATCCAGTTTCTTTATGTCAATTTTCTGACCTGTTATACTGTACAAAGTGACTTTTTTACCTGCAAAGCGTGCGCCAAGATGAAGAATGCCATTGCGGACAATGATGGCTCTGGTTGAATTTAATTCCTTTTTCCCTTTTTCAAAGATATAAGATACCGCATCCTGGCTCCTATAAACTCCCATGCCATAGGTAAAAAGCAGGACTTCATTTTCACTGGCTCTTATTGCACCTGACAAAATGTTATTCTGTTCATGAAATGCAACAGGATCAAGGTATGTTCCACTGTAGAAATACACATTTTCAAAATCCTGTGTTGCCAGAGAATATACGCCGCCGTTTGAGGCTGCATAGAGAAGATATAGACCAGGCACGTTGTAGAGATAAGAGGTATCCTCTCCTATCTTGTATGAATAAAGAGTATCACCATTATAGAAATTAAAGAACAAGGTTGAGTCTGCCGAATAATAGGAAAAATTATCTACAATATCAACATTGTTAAAGACAAAAAGTGTATCAAATGTGGTACCAAAGTCACGGCTTACATATATGACAGAGTCTGCCTGGAAAAATACCGGATCCCTGCCGGCAAAACCATCATAATGACTGATAAAGGGCCCGGCTACAGTGCTAAAGGAATGTCCTCTATTGTTGCTTCGCATGAGATAGAATCTATCCGGTCCTGTGTCATTGTACTCTCTCTTTATACCGATAATGACATCTGGACTGTCTTTTACAGTGGTGATAGTCTCTATCCATGTAAGAGAGTCAGGATTTGCTGTGAAAGTATCCATTGGTATGAAAGTATTGCCTCCATCTGATGAATAAAGGATGTTGTGCAGAGAAAGCCCGGTAAATAGATTTAACTCAGCGCTTCCTGCTGCTAAATAAACTATGTTTTCGTCATCAGGATAAGTTTCAACGTCAAATATAACCACAACGTTTCTCAGGTATTTCTTCTCCCATGTTAATCCGCCATTGTTAGACACATAAAGGGCATTTCCCTCAAAAGACGGGAAGTAAACTCTTCTATTTATTATTTCAGAGGGAGATTTCGCAAAATAAGTAAAGGTAGCATAAAGGCCTGTCTCTGCCCTATGGAAAGAGATAGCGTTATCTGTTGATTTCAACATTCCTGTAAGCGCAGCAGCGTACCATACTGTATCCTGAGAGTGTTCAAGATCAGTACAGTTTGTGAGTGAATCTACCGGGACAAATAGCCATCCTATCAGGGGATTTTTGGTGCCTCTATAAATACCTATAGGCATCGCAGATGCAACCAGAACGCTATCAGTACCAGTAAATTCTACGTCAAAGGGCAGAAGAATTTGCGGTACAGTATCTATAGTCTGGAATCCATCCTGTGTATGAATAAGTCCGAGTGCATCAAAACCACATGAAACAAAGACTTCCTGTGGGTCCTGTGGATTTACCTCTATATCTCTTACATAAACGTTTTCTCCTACAGAGGAAAGCACTGTCCAGGAAAGGCCGCCGTTTTCAGACTTTACAATGTAAACGCTGTCTGAACTGTAGTTAATTTTAACCGCTAAATAAATGATACTGTCATTTGAGGGTGCATAGGCAACGGCATAATAAGAATTATAAGGAAGAGGACTGATAACAGACCAGTTTAATCCCCCATCTGTGGTTTTCCCTAAATAAACCGTTCCTACAGAATCATATAAAACCAGAACTGTATCAGAGACTCTTTCTGTCATTGCATAGTATCTGTGAAACTTTATTGGGGTAAATGTAACAGCTCCGTCGCTGGAGTAAAAAAGCGTATCATTATTGTAGTAAAGAAGTCTATGTGTGCCTGTAAATGTTCCAAAAGAGCTAATGGTATTTACTTTTAAGAACTGCCAGTTTGTGCCATCCCTTGTTATCCACGCATTAAAACCAATGGCAATTGCAAGATTTGCATCCTGTGGGTCAACCATTACCCTTCCGATGTATCCTCCCTCCGGTCCTGTAACGTTCCATGTATATTTTCCATTGTCTGAAATATATGCTTTTATGTTCAGACTTTCAGGTTTTGGGAATGTTATTGATAAAAAAGTTAACAAAAGATAAAGTACATACATTGTTCACTCTCCTTCTTGTTCCTGAGTATTATACTAAATCAGGTGTTGCGTCCTGTCAATAGACCACTTATCGTGCACGAGAAAGAGCAGGTGGTTAAATGGGCAGGTTTAAACGTTGATTCTTACCCGGGTGGCATATTTTAATATGCCACCCGGAGCTTCAAGTTGATTCTTTTATCTTGTTATGAGTATCTTCCGCCTGATTCTGTCTCCTCTACCGCTCTGGTAAATTATGTAATATACGCCACTTTTTAACCCATCTGTTTTTATCTTTGCTCTGTATATGCCGTTCTCCTCTGGCAGCT
>JALVLE010000174.1 GCA_027033555.1 Caldifarciminota bacterium
AATAAAAATTATAGAACCCCAAAGGAACAAGCAAAACGTAAGGACTATTGTTGCAAAAAGGGGCAGGTTGAGTTCCATAGGTGATAGTACGGTAATATTTGTATTATATGATGGCACTATTTATGAGTCTCTTGGTGAAAGAAGTCAGGATTTTAGAGAGATTCACTTTAAGAAACAGGTAATTAAAATTAGTGTGGACACAGAGTTGAGAGAGAAAAACAGAAAATACAGGACAGAGCGGGAAATGACAATAAAGATGCTTTTAGATGCCATGAAAGAGAAGGATAAGGAAATAGCAGAGACAGATTCGCGGGATACTATCAGGATTCAGATACTGGAAAGAATAAAAAACAGATACCTTATTGAAATACATAAGAAATTTTCTCTACCTTTTGCTGGCATAGTCTTTATTGTGCTTGGCGCAGCCCTTGCAACTCTTACAAAAAAAGGGGGCTATGGAGCGGCTTTTGGTTTCTCATTCCTTGTTTTCACAATATACTATATCTTTCTAATAGGTGGTGAAGAGCTTGCAAGAAGAGGGTATATCTCACCTTTTATAGCAATGTGGTTCCCAAATTTTCTTACGGGAATCGCCGGGTACATATTTGCAAGGAGGTGTGAAGGATGAATATTTTGATAACCTTTCTATTTTTAGCAGTATCTCTGGAGGTTCCGGATTCGGTATTTGAACCTGCGAATGCGCTACGGATTAAAGCGCCACAGTGGCAATTTCCCATAATAAAAGAAAGAACAGATTTTATAAAAGCGGGGTATTTTCCAATATTTGAATTCAGATTGAGTACGTTTTGGCTTAAAGCACTGAAAGGTTATGATTATACCTTTTACTACGCAATGAATAACAAATATTTCTTTTCTACCAAATATTTTACCCTCTCTCATAACCTGAAGGCCTTATGGCGTTCCCGTAAAAATACATTTCTGATTGTGCAGGACACTCTGGATTTTTATTTTTCATATGGAAGAGTCATCCCAAATATCACTTTATTACCTGCTTATTTATATGTGATAAACGACACTATTGAGAATAAGGTAAAATATCTTAACGGAAGTTTTTCTTTAACGTATTCTAATCCAGATGGTATTCTCTTTTACCTTTCTTCTCAGAGTTTCAACCTTCTTAAGTCCACAAAAAGAAATGACATTTTGGGAGGAGGAATTGGTCTTATGAACCCACGTAAGTTTGTAGCAATAGGGCTTTATAGTAATCTTGTACCTGAGATTGCAATAAGGGCACTTCTCCCTGGTGGTACCTATTTGGATCTTTACTATGGTTATAGTGCTCGCAGGCTATATCCCTTTAGGTATCTGTATCCGACCTACTCTATTATTGATACACTTTTCTGTGTTGCGGGAAAAGATTTTAATTTATTACTTGAGAGGTCTCCATATATGTTGCGTGTGGATTATTTTGTCCCGGATTCTGTATATTCAAGGAGCTTGTATGCAAAGTTCACATTTGAGAAAAAAATGGGAGGATTCTCCTATGAGTATTATAAGAATTTGGGCTCAGGGATAATTATTTTAAGCCATCCTGTGTCAAATGATACTGACGTACAGTATTTAAGGCTCTTTCCTCGTCCTATTTCAAAAGGAAAGGCTTTTGTGAGAATTCCCTTATCAGGAAAAATTGTTATAATTCCTGAAGTAAATATGATTAAAGATATGTGGAGTGGTAATACGGTTTATGCTTTCTCTCCTGGACTTAAATATCAAAGTGGAAATATAGAAGTATTTTTAGAAGGGATAGGCCTCTATAATTATGGAAAGATAAAAGGGATCCAGCCACAAAGTGGTAGCCTTGTAGAATTTTTTAATAAAAGGAGGTTCAGAATTGGAGCAAAATACAGTTTCTAAAAAGTCAGGTTATGTGAGCATCATTGGTAAACCAAATGTGGGGAAATCAACCCTTTTAAACAGGCTCATTGGAGTCAAAATAGCCGCCATGTCCAGGAAGCCTCAAACTACAAGACACAGAATTCTTGGCATTCTTACTCGTGAAAACGCGCAAATTCTTTTTCTTGATACTCCGGGTATTATAACCAAGCCAAAACATGAGTTACACAGAAGGATGTTAAAGAATGCGGTTGATGCTGCGAAGGATGCAGATGTTGTGCTTTTCATGACAGATCCATATGGTCCAGATGAACTTGATAATTATGTGATTGAGCTGTTAAAGGATATTGAAAAGCCGGTTATATGTGCAATAAACAAGGTGGACGCAGTGGAGAAGGCTGGTCTCTTGCCACTTATAGAGACCTATAGTAAACTCTATCCTTTTAAAGAAATTTTTCCCATTAGTGTGACTATGGGAATTAATATAGAGGAGCTTGTTGATGCAATTATAAAGTATTTGCCAGAAGGGGAATTTTATTATCCAGAAGATGTAACCACTGATAAAAATGAGAGATTTATGGTGGAAGAGATTATAAGAGAAAAGCTTTACAATCTTTATGGGGAAGAGATTCCGTATGCGGCAGCTGTTAAGGTAGAAGAGTTTGTTGAAAACGATGAAAGGCATGGGGGAGTTGATTATATCAGGGCGATTATCTATGTGGAAAAGGAGAGCCAGAAACCGATCATTATTGGTAAGGGTGGATTAAAAATCAAAAAGCTCGGAACATATGCCAGAAAGGAGATTGAAGCTTTCCTTGGTAGAAGAGTTTTTCTTGAGTTGTGGGTAAAGGTTCATGAAAAATGGAGAAAGGATAAACAGTTTCTTGATAGATTATCAGTATGAGCTTAAAATAGATTTATGATTGGCGGAATATTATTTGCCTTTGCGATTTTTCTACTTATACTTCTTGGGTACCTCTCTGAGGTTGAAAACCAGAGATTTTTTGTTAAGCTTGGGGCAGGTTTTTCCCTGGGTGGTTTCATTATAACCCTTTTTTCTCTTCTCACCTTTGACAGGCTACACCCCTACAGGAATCTTGGGGGCATACTCGGTTACAAAATATCTTCTATGTTACTTAAATCACTTGGGCCTGTTATAACTTATTACCTTGTCTTTTCTTTTATTATACTTTTTTCCTATATGCTTTTTAAGGAGGTAAAAAAGTCAATATTCTTTAAGATTGGCTCATCCTTTTTGTTTTTGCTTTTTTTGAGTCTTTTGTTCCCTCATAATCTGCAGGGAAATCTCTCCTCTGTGTTATCAAGTTTTCTTGCAAAATGGGTTGGAAAAGGCGGGGTTATTACTTTTTCTTTGCTTCTTTCATTTCTCTCCCTATATCCTGGATTTTACAAAGAATTTAAGTTCCTTTTGAGCAATGAGGGTACCACGGGGAATGAGAATTTTTCAGAAGCTGATAATCTAAAGGGGAATGAGTCTCATGACCCATTTCCGTATAGTGTTACATACGCCACAAAAGCTGACGCAAAATATAAAAATAAAACCTCTTCACATAAAAATTCGGTTAATAAAAAGGTTGAGAAAAGAGGAAAAGAGGTTCACGAGGCAGAAAAACATGTAAGAAATGAAGAAAGAGGTGGTAAAGAACAGGATAAGCTTCCTCCTCCAGGTTTTGAGGTCTCTCACGAGGCGCTTCTTGGTCTTCTTAACAGACCCCCGTTGCTTGACACGGAAGTAAACAGAAAAGAACTTGAGGAAAAAGCAAAGCTCATTGAAGAAAAGCTCGCAGAATTTAAAGTGAGGGGAAAGGTGGTGGACTATTATCCTGGTCCTGTTGTTACAAGATACGAATTTGAACCTGCTCCGGGTATAAAGCTTTCAAGGGTAGTCTCTCTTGCAGATGATCTTGCCTTGCGAATGAAGGTTGAAAAGATAAGAATTGTTGCACCTCTTCCCGGTAAAGGTTTAATTGGCATTGAGGTGCCAAACGAGAAAAGAAGAACGGTTTACCTATCTGAACTTGTATCTACGGAGGAGTTTAAAAAACTGAAATCCAAACTTGCTTTTGCCCTCGGGGTAGATACAGCTGGGTATGCTTTTTATGCAGACCTTGCCAAAATGCCACATTTATTAATTGCAGGCGCAACAGGAAGCGGTAAATCTGTGTCAATAAATACTATTATAACAAGTATTCTGTTCAGAGCATCTCCAGAAGAGGTGAGATTTTTGATGATAGATCCCAAGAGAATTGAACTCTCTTTTTATGATGGAATTCCTCATTTGCTTGCACCTGTTGTAAAAGACAGAGCTGTTGCAGGTGAGGTTCTTAAAAGGGCTGTGGACTGGATGGATTTAAGGTATAGACATTTTGCAAAGGATGGTGTAAAAGATATAGAAAGTCACAATAAAAAAGCCAGACAAAAGGGGGAGGAGACACTTCCTTATATTGTAATAATTATTGACGAATTTGCTGACTTGATGCTTACACTTGGGAAGCAGATTGAGGAACCCCTTGCAAGGCTTGCCCAGATGGCAAGGGCTGTTGGGATTCATCTCGTAGTGGCCACACAGAGACCATCTGTAGATGTTAT
>JALVLE010000175.1 GCA_027033555.1 Caldifarciminota bacterium
TCTCAATGCCTTGACAAGGTCTATTTTATCCTCCTGTGGCCCCATGTTGCATCCCGGACAAATATTCTCTGTTGTCTGCTCACCACATGGGCAATAACGTATGGTATCGTACACAGGAATAATCCTGCCATTTATCAAAACACCGTATTTGCCTTCTTTTGTAACAAGATCAAACACATGTCCCTTTGAAGCTGCAATCAGAAGCACATATTTTCCTATGGAGATTTCATAAACAGGAATACCCATTATCATACGGCGCAGGGGTTTGCCAAAAAATGAGGCGATGGTTCTTGCCTTATGGGGAGACTCAACTATCATCAAAGCAGCTTTTAATAGCTCAAGTTTCTTTGAAAATACATTACCCTCTTTTATCCTTGCTCTTTCTCTGTGTACAGCATCTACAAGATTTTTGATAGCTTCACTTTCTTTTTCTGCACTTTTTACTTCTTTGAACTCAACATCAAAACCCATGTATGAAAGGCGCTTTTTGAGGGATACGAAGGCTTTTTTATCATCAACTATAAGAAAGGCCACTCCATGAGTCATACCCCCTGGATAAAGCCGTGAGGTTCTTCCACTTGCCTGAATATATGATGCAGAGTCTCCAACCACAATATAAAGTTCACCCTCTTTCTCAACAAGGGAAATATCTTCGCTCTTCTGTATCTTTTCCCTGAGATTCTCCCTCTCAAAAAGTTCCTCTAAAAGCCTTATTCCCTCTTCAAATTTGGCCCGCACATTTTTGTATTTGCTCAACATCTCAGGCTTAACAAAAACGTACTTCTTCAAAAAAGCCCTCTCTTCATCTATTTTTTTCCTGTACTCACTCCCCACTAAGGGCCTTATAAGGGATAACACACTATAAAGGCCGCTTATGGTTTTTATCTTGAGAGGGAATTCCATTTTGGGTACACCGGCAAAAACAGCAAATTTAACAGCAAAAGGAAGGTCTATTCCCCTTGTTAACGGATTACGAGATGATGAAATTCCAATAACGCACGCAACATCGCCCCTTTCAAAGGCCTTTTTGTTTTCATCATCAAACTCCTCGTATGTCACGCAATTTATCCCTTTTTCCACAAGATACTCTTTAAGAGAATTCACCCCTTCCTTTCCCATAGGAGCAGGCACATATACAAAAACCCCATTTTTCAGCATTTTCACAAAAGATGCCACTTCCTCATAGAGTGGTTTTACGGGAAAAATTGCAATATCATCAATGTTCCTGAGGAAACTGATTTCTTTACCCACTTCAAAACCAAGAAGCTCACGAAAGAGGTTCACTCTTTTTGTCTTAGGGACAAGTGTGGCTGAAGAGACAACAAGCACCCCTCTTTTCCCTTTATTTTTATTTAAAAAGCGCTCAAGTCGTTCAATTCTGTTCTTTAAATACCCATTATCTGGATTTTTCGCAAGTTGAATCTTGAGTTTTATAATCTTCTCCGCAATTTCTATTTCTTTTTTCTTTATCCCAATAAGACCAAGAACCTTATCAATGTTTCTTCCTGATTTAAGAAGGGAATCAACATCATCAACAAACACAAAATCAAAATCATCTGGTAATATCTGGACGTTTTTTGCAAGAAAATTGGTTGTACTTACAAGAATATCAAAGTCACCGTTTTTAATTTTTTCCTTCTCATCCTTTTTTCCCATGTAGGCTATTATCTTTAAAGAGGTACCAAACCTCTGTAATTTCTCATAAACATTTTTCAAAAGAAGACGGGTGGGAACAATAATGTAAGACCTGTGCCCCACAAATACAGCCATGTTAATTCCAAATGTGGTCTTGCCAACACCTGTGGGCGCAATAAGAGCAAAGGATTCCTTAAAAAGCACCCTTTTTGCCCATGATACCTGCATGTTCCAGGGAAGTGTGCCCTGGTTTTTGAGAAAAAGTTCTTTAAACTCTGAAAGAGCCTTCTCTGTGGCGCAGAAATCTTGCATTCTCCCTTCAACTTTCAACCTGTCGCAAAAATCGGGGAACTGTAAATCACTATCCTCACATCTTTCGCACAAAAGGCCATGGGAAAGCCTTATGTCATTAATCCTTCCATAACAATTGGGGCACAATCTTCTATAAATAGCAATAGCCATGGCTAAATAATACTCTCTTATAGAAGTAAATCAAAAATGCAGCCTAAAATACCGGATTACCTACCAGCATGGGCCTTTATCAACCCCATCAATTTTTCTGCGAGTTTTTCGTAAGAGAACTCCTTTTTAGGCCAAAGAGCATATTTTGAGAGGGTACCCTGTTGCCATAATCTGTAAAGCTGCTCTATCGTATGGGCAATGCCTACTTCATCATCCCATTTTGCAACAAAAGGGGTATATTTCCTTACAAAATCATGGAGCCAATCTTCTGTGAGCATCGCGAAAAGCGGTCTTTTCATGTTTATAAGCTCATAGACCTTGCTCGTGGAAACAAGATTGGAATGTCTGCCCTCTGTTGAAAGAAGCAAAAGAACATGAGCTTTGTTTACAAGATTTACTATTTCTTTTTTCTCTATATAAGGGAGAGACACAACTTCATCCCGTGGGAACTTTCTAAGCCGCTCTTCTACATCTTCTGTTTTATTCCCTACAAAAAAGAACTCCACCCTTGCTCCATAATGCTTGGAAAAGAACAAATCCATTGCATTGAAAAGATGACGGGGGTCTTTATAGCATCCTCCCAGAGTGCCGGCGTAAAGAAATCTGAGTTTTTTTGCGTTCTCAGGTGAACTTATAAGGGAGACATCTTTCTCGGAATATCCAAATGGCAAAAAATACACATTGTCCAGGTTATACTGGCTTCTGTAAGCAGCCACCATTGGCATGTTTATAGCTGTTACCAGTCTCGCCTTTTTAAATATCCTTCTCTCATAATAATGGGTAAGTTTTTTTTGCAAGGGTGATTTGTAAAGGCCGTAAAGGTCCTCCTTCCAAGCATCCTGCATATCAATTCCATAGGGTATCAAAGTCTTTTTATGAACAAGATATGTAAGGAACAGACTGGAAAATGGGGGTGCAAAAGTATAAATAAAATCAATGCCATGTTGTTTTATTATCCTTATAGCCTTACTGAGCGCTTTTTTTATAAACAACAGATACGCATCAGGCCAGGTAATGCCTCTTAGAATACCAGTTAAAAGGCTTTTTTTGCCATAAACCCTCTTTACCCGTGGCATCTTTACCCGATACACCCTGAATTCTTTTATGATCTCATCATAAGTATGGTCTTCCTGCCCAAACACAAACCCTCTCTGGGTTAAAATGTAGGGTTCTACACCAAGGTTTTTAAGATTTTTAATAAGTTCCACTGCTCTCGTGGCAGGTGTCGCTATAGTGTAAGGTGGAAAATAATAGGCAATAAATAATACTTTCATGATATAGACTCTATTGTCTTTAAAACGTTATCTTTGAATTTGCCCGTATCTTTCACAAGTCTGTAGTTATTTAAAATGGCTCTTTTGAATTCTTTATCAGTCATGGAGAGTGCCCTCAGTATAGCTCTTTTTAGACTTTCTTTGTCACCTTTTCTGAATATCAAGCCGTTTTCACCGTCCTTTACCCACTCAAGATTTGCTTCTACGTCGCTGACAATAGGATACAATCCAACACTCATGGCCTCAAGAAGAGAAACACTTGTTGAATCATAAAAACTGGCAGATATGTAAAAATCGTGGGCGAGAAGGGTATCAATCAAATCCTGTTCCTCAAGATACCCTGTAAGTGAAACCTTACCTACAAGACCCCAATCCTCTATTCTCCGTTTGATAACATTTTCCAGACTCCCAAATGAAGCAAATGTAAAATACACTTTTATACCTTCTTTCCAGAGCTCCTTTAATGCGTCCAGAATTGTAAATGGACCATATTCTTTCTCAAGCTTCCTGTGGCTGACCAGTCTAACAGGCTTTTTAAATGTATTTTTATCGGGAAATATTAAGAAACTTTCTTGAGGTCCATAAGGAAAAACGGCAATTTTATTTTCTTCCACTCCAAAATTAACCAGTATTTTTTTCATATTATTTGAATCTACTACAAACCGATCAATGTTTTTTATTACTTTTTTAAAGAACACTTTGTGAAAAAGGGACTTAAAAGGCATATTCAGTACATCAGGGCCCCATCCTACAGCGAGGATCCTCTCCGGGTTTAATCTTTGCGCCACATACCCATAAGAACCGATCATATGAGCCACTACAAGGCGCGGTTGAAATTCCTTGTAAAGGTTTTTAAGCTTTGCTGGAATAAAAAAATAACGGAGAGGGTATTTCTTTATTAAGGGTTCTACGTGAAATACCTCCTCCTTCCATTCTTTTCTTGGAGGCTCAAACCCCGCTGTTACGACACTGTACCCCCCACTTTCCAGTATTCTATGCCATCTTATGGTATGAAAAGAGTAGAGGTCTCCCAGCTGGAGGATTTTTATTCTATCACTCCTCCTCTATCATTTCCTTCATAAATTCAAACA
>JALVLE010000176.1 GCA_027033555.1 Caldifarciminota bacterium
ACCAATATTCTACCTGAGAAAGTAAATATAAATTTTGAGCTTGTACGCGGATTCCCACGCATGTTTTATATGATGGAAGGTCTTGATGAGAGCTTTGATGCAGTGCTTTTTACCGGTTATCATGCACCTGTGGGGCATATGGGAGCTGCAATGGATCATACCTATTCTTCAGCGAGTTTTTTTGAAATAAAGATTAATGGAAAGGTTGTTGGAGAGGCTGAGATAAATGCTATTTACGCCTCCTTGTTTAAAATACCGGTTATTTTCATTTCCGGCGATAAAGCCCTTTATGAATTCTCATCCCCTTATTTTCCGCTTACCGAGTTTCTTGTAACTAAAGAAGCGACAGGGCACAACTCGGTTATTTTATACGAAAGAGACAGATTAAATACAGAAAGGCTGGAAAAAATAGAAAAGGCAGTGAGAAAATTGCAGGAAGGTGAATTCAAGCACTTTGTGGAGAACAACCCTGTTTTTTCACCTCCTTATGAACTGGAGCTGTTGTTAAAGGACACTCTGAGGGCTGACCTTGTTTCTATTATACCTTTTGCAGAAAGACTTGATGGAAGAAGGATAAAATACAAGTCACAGGATTTTAAGAACGTCTATAGGTTTATTGTAGCATCCTCTATCATTGCATGGCAGGCAATGTCAATAAAATAGACAGCGAGTTTTTGAAGAGGGATATACGTTATCTTAAAGGCGTAGGGCCCAAGAAACAGAGCCTTTTCAGGAGAATAGGTGTTAAGACAGTTGAGGACCTTCTTTTTCTTGTTCCGCGAAGATATGAGGACAGAACAAAAATTGTTCCAATTAAGGATGTGAGGGCAGGGGAGTATGTAACCATTCAGGGAAGAATAACATTGAAGGGTAATAGAAAGCTGTTTGGTAAAGAGGGTTTCGGTATAATTATAGATGACGGTACGGGCTGGATAGAAGTGGTGTTTTTTGTGAAAAGTATGAAAGGTCTATTTCCAGTGGGAGAAAAAATAATAATCACAGGAAGGGTGGAGTTTGATAAATATTATCACAAGCCCATTTTAATCCATCCTGAGTACTCTATTATTGGAAAAGAGGGATACGATGAGGTGATAGCAGGTATGGTTATTCCTGTATATCCACAAACAGAAGGACTTGATTCCAGGTTTATTCGTAAGCTGGTGTATGAGCTTTTGCAAAAAGAGATAGAGCTTACGGATTATGTTCCGAGGGCTATAAGGGAGAAAGAAAACCTGTTACCGCTTGTGGAAAGTATAAGAAAATTACACTTTCCAGATTCGGTAGATGAAGGAGAAAGGGCAAGAAAAAATATTGCCTTCCGGGAGCTCTTCCAGTTTTTCTGGAGATTGAACCTTGAAAGAGAAAAGCTCAGAAAAGCCCATCCTTTTAATAAGAAAGGCCAATTGTCCCAGATGTTTTTGAAAAATCTACCATTTGAATTGACAGAAGGACAAAAGAAAGTAATAGAGGAGATTGAGCGGGATATACAAAAAAATGTGCCCATGCAGAGACTGCTGCAGGGGGATGTGGGATCTGGAAAGACTGTTGTTGCCATCTATTCAATGTTGAGAGCAGTAGAAAACGGTTATCAAGCCACCTTAATGGCACCTACCGAAACCCTGGCCGACCAGATTTTTCTTGTATTGTTAAATTTTGTGAAGGGTTTGCCTCTTCGGCTTGCATTATTAAAAGGAAGTACCCGTGCATCTGAAAGAAAGCAAATTTTGAGAGATCTAAAAGAGGGGGGAATAGATATTCTTGTTGGTACCCATGCACTTCTTACAGAGGATGTGGAGTTTTACAGATTGGGACTTGTAGTAATTGATGAACAACATAAATTTGGAGTGTTGCAGAGATACAGTTTATGGAAAAAAGAAGAGGAATACACACCTCATCTTCTTTTAATGACCGCAACTCCCATCCCCAGAAGTCTTGCTCTTACGTTATATGGAAACCTTGAGTTGTCTCTCTTAAAGGATAGGCCAGCTGGTAGAGGAAAAATAGAGACCATTATCAAGCTTGAAAGAAAGAGAGATGAAGTTTATTCATGGGTGTTTAAAAAAATCCTAAAAGGCGAAAAAGCCTATGTTGTTGTGCCATTAATAGAGGAGAGTGATTATTCAAAAGAGAGAGGAATACAGGACCTCTTTAATCTATACGATTATCTTAGTAAAATAAAACCAGAAGGCGTACACATTGGAACTCTTCATGGTCGGATGAAAACTGAAGAAAAAAGAAGGGTAATGGAAAAGTTCAGAAATGGAGAAATTAACATGCTCGTTTCTACCACAGTAATAGAGGTAGGTATAGATGTCAGGGATGCCACAATAATGGTTATTGAGCATGCTGACAGGTTTGGTCTTGCGCAATTGCACCAGCTTAGAGGAAGGGTGGGAAGAGGAAATAAAAAATCCTATTGTATCCTTGTTGTATCAGACAATGTGACTGAAGACGGATTGGAGAGGGTTAAAGCTCTTAAAAAACATGAAAGCGGTTTTGAACTTGCAGAAATAGATCTTAAAATGAGAGGACCTGGCGAATTTTTAGGAACCAGACAGCATGGCTTTGGAGGATTTCGTGTTTTCCATTTTTATAAAGATAGAGACATTATAGAAAAGACAAGGGACTACGTAACAAAGTTGAGAGAAAATAGGATAAAGTTAACCGATAAAGAAAAAGAAGCACTCATGCAGCTTAAAGAGAAGCTAAGGGAGGCATATTATGTGGCGTAGCCTGTATGTGTTTTTTGCTATCCTTATTTTATACGGATGTGCTGAAAAAGGACCTGTGTATAGAATAAGAAAGAGTAAAAACAGAGTGGCTTATATAATTGATGACGAGGCATTGAATCTCTCAGACAGGGTAGAGAAGGCATTAAATGATACTTTTTACGATCCTTTACCTGATCCTGTCTTTGATATTGACGGCTATACTCCTGATCAATTTCAACTTGATGCCGGCTATCCCTATGTTTTCATTCTTGCGGCTCCTCAGCTAAAGTCTTACGCTTTTTTTAAAATAGCCTTTAAAGAAGGCAAAACAGGTTTCTATACAGGTAGAAATGTTTTTTCTCAAGGTGATTTTGTGATAGGTGTGTGTGCGCCTGGACCAGAACTTCTTGGAGCTTTTTTGGACAAATACGCAGATTCCATCAAAACCGCTTTATATACCGCCTATATGGAGAGTCTTAAAAAACTTGTCTATTTTGCCGGCAGAAATAACTGGATGAGAAAGGAGCTGGAGAGAAAATATGGAATATATCTGGATGTTCCTGGCGGATGGACATATATAAAGCTGAAAGATACGATTTTCAAATTTGATAATGTCTTTGGTATTGTTAAGCATTACCCGGAAAGGTTCATGATGTTTTATAATAACCCTGAAGTTCCATATTTTGATGCAGATCTACTTATAAAATTAAGGGATTCTCTTGCTGCTCTTTATTACGGGGGCGATAGAATAGCAAAATCTACTGTAAAAATAGACAGCATGATGTTTGAAGGCAGGTATCCTGCCCTTGTGTTGACCGGAGCCTGGGAAAATTCGCGTGAGTATGTGGGTGGCCCCTTCAGGCTGATTGCTTTCAACTCCGAGCGTGGTTTTTTCATGATTGATATGGCATTGTATGCTCCTGAAAAGAGGCGAAAAATACAGTATCTTTTGAGGATGCAGATTATTGCTTCCACTTTAAGGTTTAAAAAAGAGAAAAAAGAATAAGTTTACTGAAGTTTATTAAGAAGTTTTTGTGCTTCCTTTTTCAATTTCCTGTCCACAAGGTATTTATCTCTGATTTTGAGAGCCCTTTCAAGATCCTTTCTGGCTTTATCATATTTTTTCATGGCCATATACGTTTTCCCCCTTCCAACAAAGAACTTCACCTCAGTGGTGTCAAGAGAAATGGCTTTTGTGAGAAGCACCAATGAGCTGTCAAGTGTTCCTTCCGGAACTTTTCCAAAGAGGGCCTTTGCCACTCTTTTGAGAATAGCTCCGAGGGTGGCAGCTTCTCTTTGATATTCTCCAAGGATGAAATATCCGTATGCGCATTGTGGGTTAATTCTGATGGCTTTTTCTGCGTTATTTTTCACTATAAATGCAAACTCCACCTTCTTTTTACCTCCTAAAAACAGAGCTTTATCTCCTGCTGCTGCTGCTTTCCAGAGGTATCCCTCACATTTTGTGCTGTCCAGGGCAATGGCTTTTTCAGCAAATTGCAGGGCAGTTTCATACATTAGTTTTATACTATCTTTTTTTGAAAGAACATCCCCTATATTACAATAAAGCCGGGAGAGTCTCCAGTACACGTCATAGTTGAGTGAATCTTCTTTTAAGGCCTTCTCGTAATACACCATAGCACTGTCATAATTCAATGCGAAAAAGAAAGAGTCACCAGTTTGTATAAGTGGATTTATATACACACTCAGGATAATAAACCACATTATTAATCC
>JALVLE010000177.1 GCA_027033555.1 Caldifarciminota bacterium
TGCCTGGAAAACTCTTCAAATTCCTCCTCATTTATCAGATTACGGGAATAAAGCTGAAATAGTAAATACTCGGCAATTGAAAGACTACCTGTGCCTTTGGGGTCAAGCTCCATAAAACACCTTCTTATTCTGTGAACCTCTTCCACTGCAGCGCCGGTTTTCCGGGCAATCTCTTCTTCTGTTATACTGAGAAACCCCTTTCCGTCAAGGTTATCAAGAATCATCATAGCAATTTCGCGCTCTTTTTCCCCTGTAAACTCTGCGCTCACCTGAACTTCCAGTCTATCCCAGACAGATATTGGAGGCGCCTCAAGTAATTCCTCAGGGGAAGGAGTATCGTCTTCATAACCTCCCATAGGATGTGCATTAAGCTCAGGCTCATAAGATAAATACTCAGATTTCTTCAATATCGTATTAATGCTTGCGTCTATACCTTCTGGTATATCCAGTATTGGGTTTGCCTCTACCTCATTTATAATAGCCTCTTCAAGTTCCAGCGCGGGAAGCTCAAGAATTCTTGCTTCAAGCACCAACAAAGGAACAGGTTTAAGCTTTAATTCAAGTTTTTCCTGTAATTTATGTTCAAGTTTCATAGACTAAACCTCCTGCCCAGATAAATTTTTCTTGCTTCTTCACTGTTAATTAATTCTTCTGAACTTCCATGCAAAAGAATTCGGCCATCATATATTATATAGGCTCTATCACAGATTGCAAGTGTCTCTCTTACGTTATGATCAGTAATTAAAACCCCTATGTTCATTGATTTTAACTGAACGATAATATCCTGAATTTCCTCACGGGTCTTTGGGTCTATCCCAGTAAAAGGCTCATCCAGTAAAAGCACTCTGGGTTCAATGGCAAGAGCTCTTGCCACTTCAAGACGTCTTCTTTCTCCTCCGGAAAGGGTATATGCCATTTCGTCCTTCAGCCTGAGTATATTTAACAGGTTTAACAGATATTCGGTTCTCTCCTTTCTTTCTTTTCTCTCCATTCCTCTCATTTCAAGAACTGCCTCTATATTATCCCACACACTGAGCCTTCTAAATACAGAACTTTCCTGCGGTAAATAGCTTATACCAAGCCTTGCCCTTTTATACATAGGGTATCTGGAGATATCCCTGTTATCAAAGAATATCCTTCCTCCATCTGGTTTTACTGCCCCCATAATCATGTAAAAGGAGGTGGTTTTTCCTGCTCCATTTGGCCCAAGGAGACCTACAATTTCCCCCTGCCTGACCCTTACCGTAATCCCTTTCACCACTTCCCTCTTTTTATATATTTTTTTTATTCCATCTGCAACAAGCTCACTCATCTTTTTCCCTCTTAAGTACTCCTTCTGCCTCAAGGGCCTGAAGTTTAACCATTTTGTTGTTTTTAAGAGTTACCTTAAATTTTTTCCCCCTCAACTTTACCGCATTTTTGCCTTTATTCTCAAGAAAGCAATTACCTTTTACAATAAGACTATCCAATCCATCATCCCCTACATAAAAATAAGCGGTATCTCCAGTGGCATATCCAGAATCCCACATAATTTCAACATTTCCAAGAAAGAAGCCTATAGAATCCTTTTTAAAATAAAACAGTGTATCACCCTCACTTCTGTATTTTCCAGTAACTACCTTACATCTGGAAGGAGAAAACAGGGTATCCTTTTTTATATACACAGGTGAACCTTCAAGCACTATGGAATCTGTATCAAGGGTAACAATCCTTACATTCTCTCCCTTTAACACATATGTGGAATCAATTGCATAAAGTGTATCGGCATTAAATTTAAAATTCCCTGAAGGGAAGTAACCGGATACATAACTAATAGCGCTTATAGAATCCCCCTCTATAAAGACCTCTTCAGCCTTCAGCGTATCACTGTCTTCAATTACCACCACTTTTCCCATGAAAAGGATTATATCACCATTTTTCCGTATGACCAAAGAATCACTTTTCACCTTTCTTTTTGGCGTAATGAGCGAAACTCCACCTTTTATGAACAAGGTAGTATCCACCTCATTATACACTCCACTCAATCCTCTTATCTCCATTGTATCATTATAAATTTTGACTGAATCAAGCAGTCTCGTAATATAAATGCTGTCCTTTCTTTCAAGCATCAATTTACCTGCCTCAAAATTGAATGCAACAATAGTTAGCAACACTAACATCATGGGGTTATTATATAAGATTACACCTGAAAAAACAAAGAAATTTTTCCTTCTCCTTTCACTTACACAGTTTGCTGCATATAATATTCTCCATGCAGATCCTACTTGCAGGTGGTGCTGGTTTTGTCGGCTCGCACATTGCAGATAAGCTAATTGAAAAAGGGCACGAAGTGCTAGTGGTGGACAATCTGGAAAAAGGAAGCATAGAGAATATCCAGCACAATATTGGAAAAAGCGGATTTAAATTTATCAAATCGGATATAAGAGACATTTTTGAGCTTGAAGAAAAACCGGATGTAATAGTAAATTTAATAGCCTCAAAGATACCCAGATATTCAAGCGGATTTAATACACTTACACTTAATGTAGAGGTGGCAAGACATCTCCTTGATCTCACGAAAAAATACAATTCCCGTCACGTATTAATATCCACATCTGATGTTTACGGCAAAAGCACAGATTTTCCCCTTCGGGAAGACGGTGACCTTGTCCTTGGCCCATCAACCTCCCGCAGATGGGCGTATGCGGTTTCCAAAATTTACAATGAACATCTTGCACTTTCTTATATGGATGAGTTTAACGTGTATGTGACTATCCTCCGTTACTTTGGGATTTACGGTCCCAGACAGCATTTGAACTGGTGGGGAGGCCCTGTCGGGGTCTTTATAGACGCCATCTATAATGACAGAGAAGTTGAAATCCATGGATCCGGGAAGCAAAAGAGGAGCTTTATTTACATTGATGACGTGGTAGAAGCAACTTTAAAAGTGATAGAAAGTACAAGCTTGAACGGAGAAATAATAAACATAGGTACCGAGGAGGAAATCTCCATACTGGAACTTGCAAAAAAAATCGCTTTGCTTATGGATAAACAACCAGCTTTCAAATTTGTTCCTTATGAAAGTTTCACAAAAAATTATGAAGACCCCATGAGAAGAGTTGGAGATATAACCAAGGCGAAAAAAATGCTGGGATTTGAGCCAAAGATAAACCTTGAAGAAGGTCTTAAAAAAACAATTAAATGGTACAGAGCTCTTAAAAAGGAGTGAACCATGAGCGAACACCTCGGGACTCTATTCTACATATCTATAATGATACTTACAGGATTTGGTGGAGGATACCTCGCCAATAAAGTGAGGCTTCCCAGGGTGTCTGGTTACATCATTACCGGGATGCTCCTTTCTCCTTCAATTTTAAAAATACTTCCTCTTGACTTTGTCAGAAACTCTCATATTATCACAGACTTTGCCCTTTCCATTGTTACATATATGATCGGGGGTTCACTTGCATACAATCGCATTAAAAGACTGGGAAAAGTAATATCTTTCATAACCGTTTTTGAAGCTGAAATGGCCTTTCTTTTTATGATTATCTTTTTCGCATTTCTCCTGCCATACCTCATGCCAGGATTAGGGGAATACAAAACATTCTACCTGCCTTTTGTATTCCTTCTGGCCGCAATGGCATCGCCAACAGACCCTGTAGCATCATTGGCAGTAATACATGAATACAATGCAAGAGGCCCACTTACCACAACCCTTCTTGGAGTAGCGGCTGCAGATGACGCCTTTGGCATCATTAATTTCAGCATTGCCATGAGCCTCGCTCTTGTGTTCTCTCAGGGAGGACATCTCACCGTCACATCTCTTGTGCTGGAGCCTTTAAAAGACATAACATTTTCAATTGCTCTTGGAATACTTGGTGGATTTTTGCTTTATGCCATAACAAAGAGGGTAATGAGAGACAGTGGAGTTGTAGCCCTTGTATTTGGTACCCTCTTTTTTGTATATTCCTTAGCTGAATACTTCAAACTGGACCCTCTTCTCTCCACAATGAGCGCAGGGGCAACTGTTGTTAATTTGAAGATTGACGAAAATAAACTCTTTGGTATTATTGAAAGATATTATGAGGAGCTCATTTTCATCCTGTTCTTCGTACTTGGCGGTGCCTTTTTACAACTTAAGGCCTTTCTTATGGCAATTTCAGTTGTAATTTTCTTTATTATTATAAGATTTCTGGGAAAGTTTACAGGCACTTTCATAGGGAGTCGTCTGTCCAGAGCACCGAAAGTAGTAAGCAAATACCTTGCATTTGGGCTATTTCCCCAGGGTGGTATAGTTGTAGGACTTGCCCTTACAGTGGCCAAATTCCCTGAGTTTCACAAATTCAGCGTCTATCTCATAAACATAATACTTGGAACAACTGCATTGCATGAATTACTGGGACCTATATCTTCAAGGTTTGCAATAAGTAAAGCAGGAGAAATACCAAAGG
>JALVLE010000178.1 GCA_027033555.1 Caldifarciminota bacterium
TTCAAGAACCATTGTGGAATCATTGGAGAAGGATTCTATCCGACAAACTGCCATAAGAGACACCTTTCGTTTTAATCTCAATGAAGTCTCCTGGGAAGCGCTCACCCTTATTCCGGGAATAGGGGAGCATACTGCCCGAAAAATAGTGATGTATAGATTGAGAAACGGTAAGTTTAAAAGGGTGGAGGACATACTGAAAATAAAAGGCATAGGGTCTGAGACTTTAAAAAAAATAAAGCCTTATGTTTACGTTAAATAAAAACTTATCCCTATCAATTTCTCAGAATTTTAAGAGTTCTCTCATTTAATTTTAGGAAATAAATTCCCTTTCTAAACAGGTTTGCCTTCACAGGCCCTTTACCTGCTTTCAAGCATCGTCCATTTATACTATAAATTTTCCAGTTTCCCCTCGGATATGCAATACTCAAATCTGGAGTGTGCAGGATAATAGTGGCGGGGATATTGTTGGTTTTTGAGGACTCTTCCACTTCAAGGAATCTAATGTCAGCTTCTGTTCTCGGTTCTATTTTAAAGAAACCATAAGTAAAGGTTATTACTCCATAAATTGAGTAATGTGCTCCAACTGTGGGGGTATAGCTCACCCCCATGTCATCTACATGCAGAAAGGTATCTCTACTGGTAGAAATAAACCTGTAATTTATTTCCCATTCTCCATGACCAAGGCTATCATTAATACATTCAGCGTTTTCCAGAAAAACAAACACACCTTCATGGTCCTCAGTAATGGTATCCTGAGGGCTCATTACAATGGGGTCAGGAAGAGGATGATTGCTGTCAATTATGTCAACTTCAAAAAGGTTTTGAAGCTGGGTATTACCGTAATACTCAGTCACTTTACCTTTCACCACCACGCTATCGCCTATATGCACCGCAGGTGAGGACACGCTACCTCTGTAAATATAGAGTCCCTTTCTTACTCCACCAGGGTATTCTTCAATGAAAAAGTTGTTTCTGAAAACAGCGGTAACAATGCCACTTGTTGTCACTATAGAATCGTTAAAAGGTGAGGAAGTGGACGGGCCCTGTATTTCTGATATTGAATGGTAGGGTGGTTCTGGCGCAGGTCCAAGGTCTAAAAGCGACAAGCTATCAACGTACAACACGGCGCTGTCTCCATCTTCCCATGTATTTTCATCGTATAATCGTATTTCCACATGGAGTGTCTCTGCTCCCTGGGGACAAATGAATGTGTCTGATTGCAAAAATTGCCAGAGGGTGGTATCAGTATGGGAGTAATTGGTATAAAAGTAAGCGATCTGTGCCCCTTCTTCGTTGTAAAATCTAAGATAGCCCCGTATTTTACCCATTGTGTCCGGGTCATACACATAAAGGCTATAAACGTATTGATTACCAGGTGTTAGATTGGTTATGTATTGGGTCAATCTCTGGGTGGCTGTGGATCTTAAAATAAATTTCGCGGAGTAGTGTCCCTCATATACCCTTGTAGATTCAGGATAAACCTGATATTCGTAAGTCTCCTTTACCCACGAGTCTGGCAGCCCGCCCGACCAGTTCTCAAATCCTCCATTTGTAAGCATTTCAGTCTGAAATATAATTAAAAAAGTAAGTACCAGCATTTTTTACCTCCATCATATTATAATCCTAACGCATGCAAAGTGTATCTTAAAAAAGTTTTTCTCTCGCAGAAAATACTTTAATATTTAAACTATGAAAATCAAGCCTGTATTTTTCTTACTGCTTGGTTTTATACTTCTTGCTTATCTTTACACTCTGATCCTGGTAAATGTCAGTATGCAAAGGATTATAGAAAGTGACATGCAGCTTTTATCAGGCATACTTTATTCTGCAAATATAATTTCTTTGGATGCAGAGCAGAATATAGAGGAAAAGTATGCGAACAGGCTTTATGAGGCAGCCATTCTTGCGGATAGAGACCCCCAAGTATTAAGAATCACAGATATTGATGCTGGATTTGTTGAAAGAAAGGGGAAAATTATGGCACTTACAGGTGAACGGTTTATAGATCCCCTTATACAGTGTACAGATACCATCAATGTACTTCCACGCGCGCTTTTGTGTAAAGGGTTTTATATTTATGTTTACCCTTCTCAAGGAGGCAGAGTCGTGGTAGCCATAAGAAAGAGCAGAGTTGACCGGGAAAAGGAGAAAATAGGTCTTAACCGATTATTTAATGAGCTATCTAAAATAGGCGTATTTTTCTATATAGTTTTACAGAATGACAGCGGGGTTGTGTATTCAACAGTTGATCCCCATCTATTTGAAGGGTTTTCAACGGATACAGTGCTGAGAAGCGTTTATATAAATGGCCAAGAAGTTGTGAGAAAAAGGCGCTTTCTTACGAAAAAAGTGATTGAGACTATATTACCTTTTTCCTATGGTGATTTTAGGGGAATAATGAGAATAGGAATCAGTGCAGAAAGTTATGAAAGTTTAAGAAACAGGGTTTATGGGGAGGTTAGCGTTCTTTTCTTTATGTTATTTTTAGCCCTTATTTTCACGTTTCTTCTTCTTGTAAGAGCCCGCAGGGCTGAGGTAGGATATGCTGTTTTGAAGGAGGTTCTGGCAAATGCCACTGTTCCAGTTTTTTTAAAAAACAAAAATCAGATTTTCCCTGTAAACTCCCGCGCCAAGGCAATTCCCCTTAAAAAAGAAGAGTTGAGGGATGGTAAAGTCGTTGTAATAAACGATACAAGATATCTGGTAAAATCACTTGAAACCGAGCATGGAGAGTATTTAATTCTGATTTCGCTTGAACTTGAAGATATGAAAAAAAGGCTAACAGAATATGAGGCCATTTCAAATCTCATAGCAGAGGTGGCGCATGAGATTAAGAATCCCTTAAATGGAATATCAATCATAGTGCAGACGCTTCTCGCCGAGGAGGAAAGGGAAGAGTATCGGGATATGCTAAAACAGGTATCCAGAATAGAGGAAAGCATTAATAGATTTGTTAGTCTTATTTCTCCTCTCAGGTTGAAAAAAGAGTGCATCTCGCAGAGGGAGATCATAAAGGAGGCATTAGGTGATACTGGGATTGACAGGGTAAGGAAAGTTGAAATCCAGGGAGATGTGCGGCTTTTTTGTGATAGAGCTAAGGTAAAGGAGGCTTATGTAAATATCCTTAAAAATGCCTATGAGGCCACAGGAAAACAGGATACAATAAAGGTCATAATTAAAAACAACTATATTGTGTTTGAAAACAGAGGAGAGATTGAAGAAACTGAGCTTGTACATATTTTTGAACCCTTTTATACTACTAAACAGCGGGGTACAGGTATTGGAATGTATTATGTAAAGAAAGTTATAGAAGCCCATGGATGGAAAATAAAGGTCAAGAGTTTTAAAGGTAAAGTGGAGGTTGTAATTGAATTCAATGAGGGTGCTCGTTGTTGACGATGAAGAGGTTCAGAGAAAGGCTTTGAGAAATTTTTTAAACAGAGAAGGGTTTATAGCTGATATGGCTGAAAGTTACGAAAAAGCCGTAGAACTCATTAATGAAAAACCCTACGATGTGGCTATAGTGGACATAAGACTTGGTGATAAAAGTGGACTTGAGCTCCTTGAAAAAATAAGAGAAATTAGTCCTTTTACCAGGGTTATTATAGTAACAGCTTATGGGACCATAGACACAGCTGTATGGTCTATGAAAGAGGGAGCTGTGGATTTTCTTACAAAACCAATTAATCTTAGAGAGCTACTTGAAATACTGAAGAAACTAAAAGAAGAGTTATCCATAGAGT
The DNA here is from genome assembly GCA_027033555.1 of Caldifarciminota bacterium. GTDB lineage: Bacteria > Hydrothermota > Hydrothermia > UBA1063 > CAJXJZ01 > CAJXJZ01. The sequence continues at coordinate 3,744 of JALVLE010000178.1, forward strand.
TTTTTTCAAGGATTGAGAGTAGGGATTTAAAGGTAAGTGGCATCGTGGCAGAATCTAAAGCTATGAAAAATATCTTATCCCTTGCCTATAGAGCTGCAAGAAGTTATGCACCAGTACTTATCACAGGTGAAAGCGGTACAGGTAAAGAGGTCATAGCAAGGTTTATTCACAGGGCATCAAAGCGAGTGGGAAGTTTTATTGCCCTCTCCTGTGCAGCAATACCAGATGGGTTGCTTGAGTCAGAACTTTTTGGCTACGAAAAGGGTGCTTTTACAGGAGCTGATAGTACAAAAAAAGGTAAGATAGAGCTGGCGGAGGGAGGCACATTGTTCCTTGATGAGATAGGAGAGATGCCTCAACCATTGCAGGCAAAGCTTTTAAGATTCCTTGAGACTGGCGAATACTGGAGGCTTGGTGGTGAAGAACCTATAAAAGCCAATGTTCGGATAATAAGCGCAACTAACAGGAATCTGGAGGAGATGGTCAAAAATGGTCGCTTCAGAGAGGATCTTTTCTATAGAATAAACACAATACATATACACATTCCGCCTCTCAGGGAGCGCAGGGAAGACATAATACCGCTTGCGGAGCATTTCCTGCGGATGTTTGCAAAGAGTGAGAAGAAGAATATAAAGGGCTTTACCAGAAAGGCAAAATATTTTCTTGTAGGGTATCCAT
>JALVLE010000179.1 GCA_027033555.1 Caldifarciminota bacterium
TATATGGGGAGTTTATAAGGTATTGTAAAATGTAAGGAAGGTAAGAAGGGTTAACAGAATCCAGCAAAGCGCTATCAAGAAATGGCCTTATTTTATCCCATTTTTCCAGAAGAATTGCAGAACGCATATAAATTACGGTATCGTACACGCTTTTAGGGTGTAGTTTTAGAATGCTATCATATTCACATCTCTCAAATAGTCCTTCAAAATTAACCATTAAGCTGAATAAAATGAAGAACTTCACAGCAGTTTAATTTTTTTGATGTCTTCTGGTATTGGTCTCATCTCCACAACCACTTCGCCTGTCGGAAGCCTTTTTATAACCCTTTTTTCTTCTATGTCTGAAATGTCAATCTTGCCCCTGAAAAAGAGTTTGTCCCGTTTGTGAATAAGTAAAGAGATAGGGTAATAAAGAATTGCGTGGCGTGGCAGCAGAATGAGCTTTATGTGGATTTTTCTGCCGTCCAGAAGAAAATACTGGGCTTCAAAACCCACCACTCCTCCTATCCATCTATAATGTTTTCTGGCAGGAGTGAAGTACTCTTCAAGAAGTTTTGCAGTCTCCTTCATAATAGAGAGATTCTTTTTATAGCCCCAGTAGAAGCCATATGAAAGAGCAGCAGCTGTAAGGAAAATTAATATAATACCCAGTGTCGCCATACCTGCTTAAAATTATAAATATAGAATCAGGGAAAGAAAAGGAGTGAGCAGGACTATTGGTGAATAAAAAGTGTCTTATTTCGCAATAATGCCAATTTTCGGAACTCGTTTTAGCATGTCTTCGCCATGAGGTGCGTTTTTTAATTCATCTGTTAAGTCATGGCCTGCGTGGTGTCTTACGAAGTGTTTTCCATCTTTCCAGAGAAAACTATCTGTTACGTCGTAAATATAGCCTTTATATGCTATATAAGCCTTTCTTCCTTCTTTCCCATCAAATTTTTCAAGTTCTTTTAAAGTGAGTCGTATCATTTTTATGCGTCTTTTGGAGGCGGGGAACTTGCATACGCAAGTTCCCCGCCTTGAGTTTATTCAAGAAATTTCCTTACAAATGGAGAGGTTTCGCCTCTTCTCATAAAATGTCCAGAGGGACCTTCACCAAGGAATTCTGCAAACCAGGATTCGTGTTCTATTTCTTCGTTTAAGATAGCGAGTGCCAGATCGTAAGTTCTATGGTCCTTCCCATAAGTCATGTTACAAATCTGAGTGTATCCTCTTACTGCGCACCTCTCTGCCTCAAGGAGAACACGGATGATTTCTTTAACATCTTTTGGGTTTTCGGGTAAATATGCAGGTGGACATGCAGACATATCATGGAATTCCTTCATATCTTTTGGAAGTTCGCCTCCGAGCTCATATATTCTCGGTACAAGGGCTTCAAAATGATTTCTGTCCTCAATTCGGGCGGTTTCCACAATTTCCTTAAGGCCTTCACCCTCAAGCCCTATGAGATTGGCTCTGAGAATTGTGTAGTAGTAGTATGTAGTGAGCTCTGCTGCAGCGTTTTTTACGAGCAGCTCAAGGAGTTCATCTACGTTTACTCCTGCTCTTTCTACCATTTCTCTTGTTACTTTCGCCATTACCTTCCTCCTTTTTAAGAATTATTGATTTGAAATAATTATAAACTATTTAGTGGGTGTTGTCAAGTACTTTGTGTGGATAGGATGCGATTGATATCAAAAAGGCAGGAAAATTGAAATTACAGTGTACTAAAAATTAAAAGGGGCAGGCTTTTAAGCCTGCCCCTTTTAGGAAAATTAATTTAGATATATTTATTACATCCTCTTCCTTTTGTTCTTTTCCTCAATTACAGCCTGGGCTGCTGCAACACGAGCTATGGGCACACGGAATGGGGAGCATGAGACATAGTCCATGCCGATCCTGTGGCAGAATTTAACAGAACTTGGTTCACCTCCGTGTTCACCACAGATCCCCACTTTAAGGTCAGGTCTTGTGCTTCTTCCTTTTTCTACACCAATTTTCACAAGTTGTCCTACGCCTTCCTGATCAAGCACTGCGAATGGGTCATCTTTTAGAAGGCCTTTTTCTATATATTCAGGCACAAATCTACCCACATCGTCTCTTGAGAAGCCAAATGTGGTCTGTGTAAGGTCATTTGTTCCAAAAGAGAAGAACTCCGCTGTTTTTGCTATTTCATCCGCGGTTAAAGCTGCGCGAGGTAACTCTATCATTGTGCCCACAAGATATTCTATTTCCTCGCCTTTTTCTTCCATTACCTGTTTGGCCACCCTGTCAATCAGCTCCTTCATTACATCAAGCTCTGTCTTGAGAGACACTATGGGAACCATAATTTCAGGTTTGACCTTAATACCCTCTTTCTTTACTTCAATTGCTGCTTCAATAATAGCCCTCACCTGCATCTCAGCTATTTCCGGATAGGTGATAGCAAGACGGCAGCCTCTGTGTCCAAGCATGGGGTTTGCCTCTCGCAGGGATTCGGCTTTTTCTCTGATTACATCCTCTGGCACGCCTGTCCTCTTTGACAGTTCCTTTATTTGCTCTTCGGTCCTGGGCACAAATTCATGAAGTGGTGGATCAAGGAGCCTTATTGTTACAGGAAAACCATCCATTACTCTGAAGAGCTCCTTAAAGTCTTCTCTTTGCATAGGTAAGAGCTTTGCAAGCGCTTTTTCCCTCTCCTCCCTCGTTTTAGCGAGTATCATTTCCTGCATCGCATAAATTCTTTCTCCCATGAAGAACATGTGTTCTGTTCTGGCAAGCCCGATTCCTTCCGCACCAAATTTACGTGCTCTTCTTGCATCCTCAGGGGTTTCTGCGTTGGCTCTCACACCCATCCATCTTATTTCGTCGGCCCACTTGAGAAATTTGTCAAACTCTTCAAAAATTTCCGGGTCTATGGTATCAACTTTACCAAGCATCACCTCACCTGTAAGTCCATCAATACTTATATAATCTCCTTTTTTCACTGTTATGCCATTTACCCTAAATTCCTGCTTCTCATAATCAACCTCAATATCCTCAGCTCCAACAACTGCTGGTATTCCCATACCCCTTGCTACAACTGCAGCATGAGATGTCATTCCGCCACGGGATGTAAGGATTCCTTTACTTCTTGCCATTCCCTTTATGTCATCCGGTGATGTCTCTTCTCTTACCAGTATTACTGCCTCTCCCTTATCCCCCAACTCTGCAGCCTCATCTGAGTCAAAAACTACTTTCCCATACGCGGCTCCAGGAGATGCTCCAAGTCCTTTTGCAATCACATGTTTCTCAGCTTTGGGGTCAAACATGGGGTGCAGGAGCTCGTCTATTCGGCCGGCTTCCACCCTCATTAATGCTTCTTCCTTTGTTATGAGCCCTTCTTCTGTCATGTCAACAGCAATTTTTACAGCTGCTCTTGCTGTTCTTTTGCCGTTTCTGGTTTGAAGGAGGTAGAGTTTCTTTCTTTCTATGGTAAATTCAATATCCTGCATGTCTCTATAGTGCTTTTCTAATTTCTTTCCAATCTCATATAGCTGTTTGTAGATTTCTGGCATGGTCTCTTCCAGTGTGGGCAGGTCTCTGTTTTTTTCCTGTTTGGAGTACTCATTCAGGGCATGAGGGGTTCTAATGCCTGCAACCACATCCTCTCCCTGAGCATTGGGAAGAAACTCTCCGTAAAACTTATTTTCACCGGTAAGTGGGTTCCTTGTGAAAGCGACTCCAGTTCCAGAATCGTCACCCATGTTCCCAAAGACCATTGTTACTATGTTTACAGCAGTGCCCCAGTCATCAGGGATTTTATTAATCTTTCTGTATTCTACAGCCCTCTCACTGTTCCAGGAATTGAAAACAGCAATTATTGCATCCCATAATTGTTTCCACGGATCCTGAGGAAAATCTTCTCCTGTATGCTCTTTATAAAGAGCCTTGTATTCATCTATGACCTTCCTTAAATATTCTGGTGTAAGCTCACTGTCCTGTGTTACTCCCGCTTCCTTTTTAATAGTATCCAGAATTCTTTCAAAATGTTCATGTTTAATCCCCTTGGCTGTTTCGCCAAACATTTGAATAAATCTTCTGTATGCATCCAGAGCAAACCTTTCATTGTTAGTCTGTTTGGCAAGTCCCTTAACAGACTCATCTGTTAACCCGAGGTTCAATATTGTGTCCATCATCCCGGGCATTGAAACCCTTGCCCCTGAACGCACGGACACAAGAAGAGGATTGGAATTGTCACCAAATTTCTTTCCTGTGAGCTCTTCCAGTCTTTTCATATTTGCCTTTACTTCTTCTTCCAGCCCATCAGGGATTCTGTTGGTCTTGAAATAATAAACACAGGCTTCGGTGGAGATGGTAAACCCAGGGGGCACCGGTACACCCAGTCTGGTCATTTCATGAAGGTTAGCACCTTTACCACCGAGTAAATTTCTCATTTCTTTTGAACCTTCAGCTGTGCCT
>JALVLE010000180.1 GCA_027033555.1 Caldifarciminota bacterium
TTTCCCTATCTCTGACACAATTTAGTTTACACTGCCCAATTTTCCGTTAATCATTAATTTTAGAATTATTTTAGCTTTATAACTCAATAAATTTATAACTCAATAAAATCGGTCATGTTATTTTCTTCCTTGGACGAATATGGTATTTTATACTTCATTACCTAAAAAGGAGGTGCAGGATGAGGTTTTATGATATACTGAAAATGGCTATGAATGAAGAGGAAAATGTTGCAAAGTTCCTTGCTGATATTATCTCTATAAAAAGCCTCTCAGGCGAAGAGGAGGAAGTGATAAACAGAATAAAAAGGGAAATGGAAGAAGTGGGTTTTGATGAGGTGAGGATAGATGATTTTGGAAATGTTATAGGAAAAATTGGAACAGGAGAGAGGAAAATTGCTTTTGATGCACACGTTGATGTGGTTGATGCAGGGGAGGAAAGCCTCTGGGAATTCCCACCTTTTGAAGGAAAGGTGTTAAATGATAAAATAATTGGTAGAGGTGCTTCTGACCAGAAAGCAGGTATGGCTGCAATTGTGTACGCTGGAAAGATTTTGAAAAAGTTGGGAATAGAAGGAAACTTTACGTTCTATGGTGTAGGTTCAATCATGGAGGAAGATTGCGATGGATTGCCGTGGGTTTATCTTATTGAGAAGGAACAGTTCAAACCTGATATTGTTATTCTTACAGAGCCAACTGACCTTGGAATTTACAGGGGACATAGGGGAAGAATGGAGATAGAAGTTGATGTAAAGGGTAAGTCAGCACATGGTGCCTTTCCTCATCTTGGTGATAATGCTATTTATAAAGCCGCTGAAATAGTACTGGATATAAGGGAATTGGCTCCCCGATTAAAAGAACATGATTTTCTTGGTAAAGGTACCCTGACAGTTTCCAGAATAAGAGGTGGTGGTCCTTCTCTCTGCTCTGTTGCAGATCATGCAGATATTTATATAGATAGACGTCTGACCCTCGGCGAAGGCTTGGAACTTGCTGTGTCTGAAATTGAAAATTTGCCCTCTGTAAAAAGGCATGGAGCCAGAGTAATGGTACCTGTTTATGAAAAAAAGTCTTATAAAGGGTATATGCTTCCCATGAAAAAATACTATCCTACCTGGCTCTTGGATGAGAAAAGTCCTATACTGAATAGAGCACGAGATGCGTATCGTGGCCTCTTTAAAGAAGAACCACGTATTGGCAAGTGGACATTCAGTACAAATGGGGTTACTATAGCGGGAATGTACAATATTCCTGCTTTCGGTTTTGGCCCTGGCATTGAATCCATGGCCCATTCACCTAATGAATATTGTCCGAAAGAGCATTTGCCAAAGGCTGTGGCCATGTACGTGGCTTTTACTCTTCTTGAAGGAGGAATTACTTTAGAATAACAATAGCCTTTCGTGATTCTGGATCAAAATATATGCCTGACTTCTGCAGAATCTGAAGAGATGGAGGAATTCTTCTGCCAATTATATCGTAAAGCCGGATGCTTTTGGAAGTATGGGATGGAACATTTCTTCTTACAATAGCAGAGATGGCATATGATAAATTCCGGGCATTATCTTTATTTGTTTTTATGCCAAAATAGGTGTAAATTCTTACTGGAGCACCGGGATCTACTGAAGGTGTGGCGTAGAGTATTTTGCCGCCGGACTCTGTAGAGAATCCTGTGACGAGTATATAAATGGAGTCCTGTAGATTGGTTCTGGAAACAGTGAATTCAAGAAATCCTCTTGATGTAGCATGGTGAATAAAGGATGGGTTTGCCATAATCTGAAAGGAGTCTCTTATTTCTGTTGTTTGTGTTTGATTGTCAATCTTGAAATAGAAACTGTATTTGCCGATGAATCCATCCCGTGCCCATGGCGTAGAAACTTCACCTTCTGGGTGGCTTGAGATTACCACATATGTGTTATACACGTTGGGATTAAATTTTACTCCTATATAGAAGAGTGAATCATTAGCGGCTGAATAAAAGGATACAGAACCGCTCTTCAGCTCAAGATGTGCAACTGAATCAAGATGCCCATCCATTACAAAATTAATAGGTGTGTCATCCTCACTGTCCCTTTTTTCCAGCCAGTAAATGGTATTCAAGAGAAGTTCAGGATGGCTGGTACCTGATTCATGCCAACCGTCATAAAGTCTGTCGTGAGGATCACCCGTGCCGTCATCAATAGGAGAGGAATCGCCAATGGCCGCCACACGCCCTCTTCCGTATGTGCTTATGGCGAACATAGCACCTCTGTTCCCACCATACCTGGATTTATAAATAAGACCCTTAACAGATGAATTTTTAGATGGATAAAGAGTCATCCCGTCTCCTGCATGGAAAGACAGTGCTCTCACCTCTCCGTATGGGCCATTTATAATTATATGTGTCCTGTCGGGAATATTACGAGAAACTTCAGAGAAGCTGTTAGGCCGGTCTCCGGTAATATTAAAATGGATGCCAAAGAGGTCTTCTGAGCCCAGGTCATTAAATACTCTTGGTGAATCCCAGCCGGATCTGTTTCTGTCAGACATGTTGTGGTCAGCTATCATCAGAAGGCCACCCCCTTCTGCCACGAATCTGCGGATTGCCTCCTTTTCCCTGTCTGTAAAAGGATTTTGTGGTTCAGGAATAACGAAAACGTCAAAATGGGATAGGTCCATAGGGTTGGAAGGATCATTGTAGGTTATTGGGGCATTATGAAGGGTATAAACCGTATCGTGCATCCGGGTATATATGTCAAATGCAAAAGCTGAAAATGCGCCATCCCAATCGGTTTCTCTTGTAGGGTGTTCGGGGCGGGGTGAGGGGAAGTCTCTGTCTATTATCCAGTCGGCATTACCTGCTGTTTCGTCCTTGGTGTAATCAAAAAGGATTTTATATGCACCTCCATTATTAAAGCTCAGCATTAAAAGGATAAGGTAGAGGAGAATTTTTTTCATAGCAATTCAAGTATAAGACACTCTTTGTGTATGTGCAAGCCTTGTTTTGATTGACCTTTTTTCTTGGAGTATAATTTAAAAAAAGGAGTACACAGATGGCAATACTTGTTAATAAAGATACAAAGGTTATTGTGCAGGGTATAACCGGTAGAGATGGCTCTTTTCACGCAAGGCTTATGAAAGAATATGGTACCAAAGTGGTGGGAGGAGTTACACCGGGGAAAGGAGGAATGGATGTTGACGGAATTCCTGTTTTTAATACTATGAAAGAGGCTGTAAGGGAAACTGGGGCAAACACGTCAATTGTTTTTGTGCCCGCTCCATTTGCTGCAGATGCGATTATGGAAGCTGCAGATAGTGGTGTGAAGCTTATTGTCGCTATTACGGAAGGCATCCCTGTGCATGATATGGTTATTGTAAAACAATATGTTTCCGAGAGGAATGTAAGGCTGATTGGTCCAAACTGTCCTGGACTTATAACACCTGGTGAAGCAAAGGTAGGAATCTTACCCGGACATATATTTAAACGGGGTAAGGTAGGAGTTATATCCCGTAGCGGTACTCTTACCTATGAGATAGTAAGTCATTTAACTGCTTATGGTCTTGGTCAATCAACTGCCATAGGTATAGGAGGGGACCCGATTATTGGGTCAAGATTTATTGACCTTTTAAAGCTTTTTAAGGACGATGAGGAAACAGAAGCTGTGGTAATAATAGGTGAGATAGGTGGTACGGATGAGCAGGATGCAGCAAAGTACATAAAAGAAGAGTTTGGTAAGCCTGCTGTTGCATTTATAGCAGGTCGCACTGCCCCAAAAGAAAAGAGAATGGGGCATGCAGGGGCAATTATTCAAGGGAGTGAAGGTACTGCTGAAGAAAAGATTAAAGCTTTTGAGGAGGCGGGTGTGAAGGTAGCCGCAGAGCCTGAAGAAGTTGCAATACTTTTAAAAGATATCCTGGGATGAAAGGTATTCTGCTTTTGCTTATGTCCCTGTGCCCAAGACTGGGTACAGGGACATTTTATTTTTCCGAGAAAATGATAGAAGGGGAAAGCCAGGATAGTTTCTATGGGTTGATACACGCCGGGAAAAGTGAAATAAGTATGCTTGTCTTGTACCCGGATACTCAAAGGTATTTGATAAGGGCAGATAGTGTATATATGTTTCAGCAAGATGACACAATTGTAGTCTATCGTAAAGGCCTTTTTTCGTTGCTCCTGGATATTGAGAAAAGCAATTATGCGTCTTGGAAGAAAATCAGGAATGGGTGTGTCGTGGTACCACGTGATACTTTATTTCCGGATAGTGTTTATATTTTTGGAAGAAGTCTTGTGGATTCAATCAGAATTATAGATAAAGACAGCGGAGCAGATATTTTTGTAAAACTGATGAGGAGTAGATGAATGATGAGAAAGAAAGTGTTTTTGTTAATCGCAATGATTCTTGCAGGGTGTGGA
>JALVLE010000181.1:0-868 GCA_027033555.1 Caldifarciminota bacterium
AAAACCTGCATAAGTCCAGAAGGAGGAACGCCGGATAACAGGAATTCAGTTTATCAGGAACTTAGAGGCGAAAAAAATAAAGTCTATCTTTCATCTCATTTAATCCAGTACTCTCTATATAAAAAAATCACTTTTACTTTCGTACAAAATGAAGGGCCTATCCGTTTTTACCTATTCAACCTTGAAGGTAAACCATTTGGTCTCATTCATTACGAAAACTCTCCTATGGGTGAATGGACCTGGGATGGCTACATAAATTCTCATAAGCTCCCTGATGGTCCTTATATAATATACATAGAGGGCAAAAACTTCAGGCAAAAAGAAATAATAGTAATAGAGGAATAATGATTCAACTTTATGGAATATACAAGAGCTTTGGAGCAAGAGGTGTGCTGGAAGGAGTTGATCTTTTTATAGATCCCGCAACACGCCTCGGCGTGGTAGGGAAAAATGGTTCGGGCAAATCTACACTACTTTCTATCATTGCAGGAATTTTAGAGCCAGATGACGGAAGGATAATAAAACAGGAAAATATCCAGATAGGGTACCTTCCCCAAAAGGATGTGGTGTTTAAAAGCGATTTAACTTTGTATGAGACTTTAAAAAAAGCAAATAAAAAGCTTTTTAATCTTCAGAAAGAACTTAAAAAAGCAGAAAAGGAAGACCCTATAAAATATGCCAGACTACTTGACGAATTTGCATTTCTTGGAGGCTATGAGTATGAGGCCAGAATCTCAAAAATTTTACATAAACTGGGATTTAGCGAGGACGATAAGAAAAAAAGAATCAGTGAATTCTCTGGTGGTTGGCAAAAAAGGATAAAACTCGCGGAACTTCTTTTAATGGAGACGGATGTGCTACTGCTTGA
>JALVLE010000181.1:878-4378 GCA_027033555.1 Caldifarciminota bacterium
GCTTGACGAACCGACAAATAACCTTGATGCCATTGGCATTTCCTGGCTAATTGAATATCTTACTGGCTTTAAAGGCGCCTATGTAATTGTTTCACACGATAGATACCTCCTGGACAAAGTTACAAGAAAAACAGGGGAGTTAAAAAAAGGAAAATTAAAAATTTATCCGGCCCCTTACACCCAATTTATCAAAATAAAAGAGGAAGAATACAGGCTTAAGCAAAAAAAATATGAAGAGACCATTGAGCTTATTCAACGTTATAAGCGGTATATTGAGAGAAATAAATACGATAAAAAAACAGCAGGAAGAGCAAAAGCTCGTGAAAAAATGCTTAAACGAATTGAAATCCCAGAAAAACCTGAGATTGAGGAATATCCTGAGTTTAGGATATATGCAAAAGAACACCTTCCAACAGAACTTATACGCGCAGAGAATGTACACAAAGCTTTTAATGGAAGATTCGTGTTAAAGGGAATAGATTTTCTATTAAGACGAGGAGAAAAAGTGGCAATACTTGGAGAAAATGGCTCAGGCAAAACCACATTCTTGCGCATTCTTGCAGGGAAACTAACACCTGATAAAGGGAAAATCACCATAAACCCCTCCATTGTGATTGGATACTATAGCCAGACAGAAGAGGAAGAGATAAGAGAGGACCTCACCCCCTGGGAACTACTTTTAATGGAAAGAGAGGATATCACCTACAAAGAAATATTTACCCTCCTGTCAATTTTTGACATAACAGAGGAGAAAATGGAAACCCCTTTTTATAAATTATCCGGAGGAGAAAGACAGAGGACAAGATTAATGCTCCTTTTTTCAAAAAGGAGAGACGTACTCATACTTGACGAGGTGACAAATCACCTGGACCTTTACTCAAGAGAAGCACTTGAAAAGGCATTACTTGAATACAATGGGGCTGTGGTTTTTGTATCACACGACAGATATTTCACGGAAAAAATAAAGACACAGTATTATCTTCTGAATGAAGGGAAACTCACATATTTTACAGGTGACTATGATGATTATATTAAATTCCTGGAAAAGAAAAAATCGGTTCCCTTTCAAGTCATCCAGCATAAAAACAGAAAACATTCAGAAAATAGCGATTATTTTGCATTTAAAGTTAAGCAGAGAGCACAAAGGCGTCTAAAAAGAAAGATAGAAAAACTTTTAAAAGAACTTGAATCTACCGAAAATAGGATAGAAATCCTTGAGACAGAAGAAAAAACTTTATATAAAAAATTTGAAAACCCAGAGGAAATAAAGGAAAAAGACTATGAAAGATACAATGAAATAAAAAATGAATTAAAGACACTTTACAGAAAATGGGAAGAACTTACGATTACCATTGAGAAGCTTGAAAAAGAATTAGAAGAGGAGGGAATTAATTAAAAAACCGCCTTTTTATTTACTCATCTCCATCAATACCGCCTACAACCTCCAGAATCCGATAATTTAATTTCAATCACTTTACCCTCCTTATCCAGAAACTCCCCGGCCATCGCTCTCTCCTGTTGTAACTTTTGATGTATTTTTCCAGTTCCTCCGGATAATAAAGATGCATATAACTTGCTGCAAAGAGGACTTCAAAGTTTTCGTTAAAACTTAAAAAAGCCTGCAGGATATACTGTTCATTCCAGAATCTAAACTCTTTTTTCACCCAATCTTCAGGATATTCTGCCGGGAGGAATATATCATGAAAATGTACAACTACCCCCCTTTTTAAACGGGGAAGTATCTCAAGATATTCATATTGCACATCGCTCCCTATTTTAAGCACATGGCTGGAATCTATAAATAGAATATCGTTTTCAGAGAGCTTTTCAAATTCACTCAAAGGAACATCCTGGACTTCTTTTGCAATAAGAGCAGATAACCCGGGCAAGCCATTTAGGAAAATCTTACTCGGATAAGGGTCTATGGAAATAAATTCAAAGTCATAATTTTTATTTTCCGTTTTGTTTTTTTGTAAGGCCTGTGCTATAAGTAATGTAGAAAAACCGGAACCAACTTCTATTACCCGCGAAGGCTTAAAATACCTTACCATGGAATATAAAATTTCTCCATCAACTGATTCAAACCTGTTATTATTCACATAGTATTCCCTTACAGAGCCCCGCTCTTTTTCTGTTAGAGGAAAACTGTTATATTCTTTTCCATACATGGTATAAAACTTATAAAGCAGTGAAAGCTGGCTTGCTCCATTCATGCTTATCCCGACCATTTCTGTACGTTTTTTCCACAGATCATTTCTTAATTTCCTTGTATCAGGAATGGGGAAATAAAAGTGATTTGGTGTTATGTGCACCCCAAAATATTCTCCCACACGAAAAATTGTCCTATAAGCAGATTTGAGCATCCTTTTTTTTATTATCTCAAACTTTTTTCCAGCTCCCAGCATTATTTCTAAAGATAAAGTCTTTACAATGAACTTTAAAATTATTCAAATATTTTACCCCTCTTTACAATACGGCATTCTACCACTTTATGATACATATAAAAATCAGTAACAACTTTACAACCAACTTTTTTCCCTGAAATCCTCTCCAGCCATCTTACCACTTCATGGGGATATCTTGTGATCACATAAAACCTTTCATCCTCACCTTTGCAGGCATCATCGCTTTGTTCTGAAGAAAAAAACCTGAGCAGCTCAATGAGATACACAGGATGATAGTGTAAAAAGGGTAGCCTGTACATTTTTAAATAAGCTCCCAGAGCACACTCATCTACTTTATATACAAAAATTATTGGTAGATGAGAATAACAAAACTCTCTAAAAATCTCTTCTGGTGGAAGCATGTAAATTTTGTAGTTCATACTATCTGATAAAAAATCCACATAGCTATATTTTTCTCTTAAATAAATCAAAAACTTTCTAATAACCTTGGATGGTGAATAAAACTTTTGATAATAATTGTAAAAAATGTTCTGAATATAGGGGTCTTCAGACGCCAATTTTTGTAAAAGATACCTATCCCGTCTGACAAGAGACACCTTAAAACTTAGAAGGCTCAGAAGAAACACAAAAAGTATAACTTTATCTTTGTGCTTCACATTTGCCTCCTGCACAAAGATGTATATGCCGATAGAAATTAATATCACATAAGGGATAATGGTGTTCAAAAAAACACGTTGAAAAGGCAAATCCCCTCTGAAAAAGCTCATTAAATAGGGTCCGAAAAATAAAAACAACATAAATAAACTGATGGGGAGAGTATGCTCCGTAAGATACTTATTTTTTCTCTGCAAAGCTTTTTTATATCCCAGAAGAGCTACCAGCAAAACTATCAAATTGTATGAAACAAAATAGTGAAATGTGAGAGGCAATAACATCAACACTGTGTAAAAATTAAAAGGGTGATAGGTTATAACGTAGCGATTGAAAAGGACTTCTCTCCATACAGGCAGGTATAGAACAGCAGCCACCAATATTCCGGCCATTATGCAAAACGAAACAGCCAAAGACACATTCTCTTTGAGGACATGTATAAAC
>JALVLE010000182.1 GCA_027033555.1 Caldifarciminota bacterium
TTATTATAGATGTCAGTGGATTCCGTAATTCATGGGCGAGCTGTGCTGACATTTCTCCCAGTGCAATAAGTTTTTTGTTCAATTCATGTTCTTTTTCCATCTTCTTTATTTCCGTCAAATCCTGGAAAATAATTATTTTCTCATGATCAGGCAGGGTCCTTATAGAATAACCTATAATCTTATCACCAATCTTTATCTCCTTCCGTGCTTCTGTCTCATTGGATGAGACAACCTTTACAAACATGTCAAGCTCTTTTGGAGTGAGAATTTCAAAGGCATAAGGATTGGTATAAACAGCCTTATTTTTCCGATCAAGAACAAGCACTCCAGAGGGGATACTCTCAAGTATTCTTTCCTTTGAAATTTCAGCCTTCCGCAGCCTTGCCCTTGTTCTCTGTATATTTTCTCTCATGTACACAGCCACAGCAATTAACACAAGGTCAGTGAAAAAGTATATCAGCGAGTAAAACACTATATCTTCCATAACATGGGAAAGATGAAGAATGTAAATATGGGATAAAGCGAAAATAGCAATACTCATAATTGAAAATATAATGCCAGCAACAAGCCCCAGAAAATATGCAGAAAGAGCAACAGGTAGAATCAAAAGATAATTGAGTCGGTTGAAAGGTGCACCTATGGCAATGGAAACCCCCTCCAGAATAACAGTAAGAACCAATATATTGGTTACAAGAAGTGCAGTTTTTCCAATAAATCTGGATAAAATCTCTTCAAGCAGTATATTGAAGGCCACATACACAAGAAAAGTATAAGAGAGAATACGAATATAAATCCTGTAAAAGGGAGCTTCTCTTAAAAAGTAAAGGCTGATAAGCCAGACAAATAAAATAGTCAGAGAGCCAACGAGCTCAACAAAAAAGAGCTCCCTGGCTCTCTGGGTATCTCTTTTTTGCAATTTATTTGATGGTTGTACCCAGCTTGAATATAGGAAGATACAGCGCTATAAGAATACCTCCTACAACTACTCCAATAAAGAGCAACATAACTGGTTCTATAATGGAAGAAAGACCTTCAACTGCAGCATCAACCTCTTCCTCGTAAAACGTTGCGATTCTATCAAGCATCTCCGATAACCTACCTGTTTGCTCTCCAACGGTAACAAGGTGTACAACAAGAGGGGGAAATATGCCGGTTTCTCTTAAGGGACCACCTATTGTCTTACCTTCCCCAACTTTTTCTCTCGCCTTCATAACAGCTTCTGCGATCACATAATTTCCTGAAGCCTTTGCCGTAATCTCAAGACTTTGCAATATAGGGACACCACTTGAAAGAAGTATGGACAATGTCCTTGCAAACCGTGCAATGGATGATTTACGTACAAGTGGGCCAAAGATGATCACTCTGAGGATAAACGAATCCCATAAAGCCTTCCCTTTTTTCGTACTGAGAAGTTTCTTAAAGAGAACAATTAAAACTATGGTCCCGATTATTACCCATATAATGTTATGAATGAGAACGCGGGAAAGATTTACAACAACAAGAGTGGGACCCGGAAGCTGTGCCCCCATATCTGCGTAAATCTTTGCGAACTGAGGAACCACAAATATTAAAAGACCTCCAACTATTAACACAGTAATCACGAGCACAATGGTGGGATACATCATTGCAGCCCTTATTCTTCGCTTCAAGTTATCCATCTTCTCATAATAAGTGGCCACTTCTCTTAATGTTTCGGCAAGCGCACCACCCGTCTCACCAACTGCTACCATCTGTACAAGGAGCGTGGGAAAGGCTTTCGGAAATTTCTCCATGGATTCCGCAAGTGTTTTACCTGTCTCCACCATTCTCCTCACCTCAGATATAACAGAAGAAAAATAACCATTTTGAGTCTGCTCTGCAAGTATTTCAAGTGCCTGGACAATGGGAATACCGGCTTCAATCATTACAGCAAATTGCCTCGCAAAAATAGCAAGGTCTCTTGTGCTCACCCGCTTAAACAACCCGCCTTTTTTTTCTGTTGCTCTTCTTACACTAACATCCGTCAATCCCCTTGCCTGAACCTTTTTTGATGCATCGGCAAGGTTTCTTGCTCTTATTTTACCACTTCTTAATCTCCCCGATGCATCTTTTGCTGTCCACTCAAAAACAGGCATAAAACCCTCCTTTTTTAAAATAAATCAGCGTCTTCCACCCTGCTTACTTATCATTTTTTTAAGCTCATCAGGCCGGGGGGAGACCACAAGAGCGGTTTGCAAAGAAATCTGTCCCTTTCTATAAAGCTCCGCAAGAGACATATTCATTGTTTGCATACCGAAAGCCTGACTTGCCTGCATAATACCGTAAGCCTCATGCGTTCTATTTTCTCTTATAACAGTCTGAATAGCAGGGGTGGCAACAAGTACCTCTGTTGCCAGGACCATGCCTTTTCCCTTCGCGTGGGTCAACAACTTCTGGGTAATAACCGCCTCAAGTACTCCTGCAAGCTGAACTCTCACCTGTCCTTGCTGATGCGGAGGGAACACGTCTATAATTCTATTTACAGACTCTATTGCACTGCTTGTATGCAATGTCGCCATCACAAGGTGGCCTGTCTCAGCTGCGACAAGGGCGGCTTCAATGGTCTCCAGATCTCTCATCTCTCCCACCATGATAATATCTGGATCCTGACGAAGTACATATTTTAAAGCCCTTGCAAAACTATGTGTATCCTGCCCCACTTCCCTCTGCGCCACAATGGACTTTTTGTTCCTGTGAAGATACTCAATTGGGTCCTCAAGTGTCACAATATGTTCCGCTCTTGTTGAATTAATCCTGTCTATCATTGCTGCAAGGGTGGTAGACTTTCCACTTCCTGTAGGACCTGTTACAAGAATAAGGCCTTTATCCTTTTCAATTAAAGAATGTACAATAGGAGGAAGACCAAGTTTTTCAAGGGGTGGTATCTGGAATGGTATTCTTCTTATAGCAATCGCAACCGATCCCCTCTGGAAAAAAGCATTTGCCCTGAAACGTGAAAGGCCCTCAATGGAAATAGCAAAATCAAGTTCAAGCTCTTCCTCAAGCCTTTTCCTCTGTGTATCTGTAAGAAGAGAATAAACAAGTTGTTTCACATCATTTGGCATGAGAAATTTATACTGCTGAGCCGGGATAAGCTTTTTGTCAATTCTATAAACAGGAGGAGCTCCAGCTACAAGATGCAAATCCGTTGCTTTTTTCATTACCATTTCTTCAAGCAACTCTTTAATGGTAAAGTTCAGCATATTACCCCTCCATAGTTCTGGCCAGTACTTCTTCAAGAGAGGTTATTCCTCTTAAGAACTTAAGCATGGCCGCCTCTCTAAGCGTTAACATTCCCTGCTCTCTTGCCTTTTCTCTTATTTCCGCAATGGGTCTTCTGTTGAGAATCATTTCACGTATTTCCGGGGTTATCAACATTACCTCGTAAATACCCTCTCTTCCTTTGTATCCACTTCCTCTACACACTTCACATCCATCCCCCTTTCTATACACCGTCTTTCCCTCCAGATCCTGAGGTTCAAGTCCTACAGCTCTGAGCTCATCGGGTGAGGGTTTGTAAGGTTTTTTACACTTGGGGCATAGCTTTCTTACAAGTCGTTGAGCCTGGATGAGAACCAGAGAGTCTGCTACAAGATATGGTGGAATTCCCATATCAATCAAACGTGTTATTGTACTCGGGGCATCATTCGTATGCAATGTGGAAAGCACAAGGTGCCCTGTAAGCGCAGCTTTAACTGCTATGGAAGCCGTTTCCTCATCTCTTATCTCACCTACCATGATAATATCAGGGTCCTGACGGAGGAATGATCTTAAAGCAGCAGCAAAGGTCAACCCTATGTCCTCACGTATTTGCACCTGGTTGAGTCCAGGGAAATCATACTCAACAGGGTCTTCTGCGGTCATAATGTTAACATCTGGCTTGTTGAGAATACTTAATGCAGAATATAGAGTGGTAGTCTTACCTGAACCTGTAGGACCTGTCACAAGAACAATGCCATAAGGCCGCGTGATAGCGTACATAAACTTTTCAAGAGCTTCCTTTTCAAATCCGAGTTTTTCAAGGTCAAGCGTGAGGTTTGATTTATCCAGGATTCTTAATACCACTTTTTCCCCATGCTTCACAGGAAGGGTAGATACACGAAAATCTATAAGTCTTTCTTTTCCACCCTCCTTTATCTTCATTTTAATATGTCCATCCTGCGGCAACCTTCTTTCAGCAATATCCAGTCTGGCCAGGATTTTAACCCTTGCCACTATTCCATGCTTCCATTTAAGAGGAGGGCGCGGCAATTCATGAAGAGTACCATCTATTCTAAATCTTACCCTGATAAACTTTTCAAATGGTTCTATAT
>JALVLE010000183.1 GCA_027033555.1 Caldifarciminota bacterium
AGGTCAAGCGGTAAAATGGGAATAGAGATTGCAAGGGAGATAAAAAAGAACGGGGGATATCTTTATCAGATTGTGGGCAAGACTTCAGTGGAACCTTACAGAAGAGATGAGATTTTCTTTGTGACAGATTCAAAAGAAATGAAGGAGAAAATTATAGAGCTTATTGAACAGGTTGATATTTTTATCATGGCTGCTGCTGTCTCTGATTATAGACCCGTAGTGAAAGTGAAAGGCAAAATCAGACGGGAGGATGGAAAGTTTCTCAGTCTTGCACTTGAAAGCACTGAAGATATATTAAAAGAACTTTCGCCTTATAAAAAAGATAAGATTTTTGTTGGATTTGCATTATCTGATGATATTGAAAAGGATGCTCCGATTAAACTAAAAGAAAAAGGGCTTGATATAATTGTGGCTAATTTACCCGATGCTATGGAAGGAGAAAAATCCACTGGTTTTATTCTCCATAGAGACGGTGAGAGAATAAATTTTAAAAAAGAAGATAAAAGAAAGGTTGCAGAAATATTAGTTAGAGAGATCATAGGTCGTGCAAAACATAGTATTATTTAAAATACTTGGTTTTTCCGAGCTTTATACGGAAGGAGAGTCACCAGTCCACAGACTTTACAGAATAAAATCTCTTGCAAGAAGATGCAAAAGGTGCCAGCTCCATACAACAAGAACTCAAACAGTTTTTGGATTCGGGAATATTGCATCCAGGGTGATGGTGATAGGAGAGGCACCAGGTGCTAATGAAGATCTTTATGGAAAGCCATTTATAGGCAAAGCAGGAGAAAGGTTTACCTCTATTCTGAGAGAATATGGAATTGAGAGAGACAGAGATTTTTATATTACAAATGTTGTAAAGTGCAGACCTCCGAAAAACCGTGATCCAAGACCTGAAGAAATTGAGGCGTGCAAACCTTATCTTATAGTACAGATAGAGATTATTAGACCTCTTTTATTCCTTGCCCTTGGGAGATATTCTGCTACCTGGCTTTTAGGATCCAGACAAAACGTTCAGATGAAAGAGATAAGAGGTAAAATATTGATTTCAAGGTTTGATGTTCCCATGATAGCAACCTATCATCCCTCTGCTATAGACCATGCAAGGTCACATGCACAAAGGGATTTTTATGAAAAGGCTTTTAGAGAGGACTTGAGGTTGTTCGCGGAAAAAATTAAGGAGCTTCAAAAAAACCTTTTATGATGTCTCCTTTGCAAGTTCAAACTGGATTTTATAAAGTTTTGCATATACACCTTCTTTTTGCAGCAGCTCCTCGTGTGTACCTTCTTCTATAAGTGTTCCGTCAAGTATAACAAGTATCTTATCCGCATTTTTGATGGTGGATAGCCTGTGTGCTATTACTATAGATGTTCTGTTTGACAGCAGATTTGATAATGCTTTTTCTATAAGGTGCTCAGTATAAGTGTCTATATTGCTTGTTGCCTCATCCAGCACCAGGATGCTGGGTTTTCTGACAATTGCGCGTGCAAAAGATAAAAGTTGTCTTTGGCCCATTGAAAGAGTAATCCCTCTTTCTCCGAGCTCTGTATCAAGTCCATCAGGTAGTTTATCAATAAACTCTTTTGCATAAGTCAATTTTAGGGCTTCTTCTATCTCCTCTTCGCTGATTTTATCCCATAGAGCAATATTTTTTCTCACACTGCCTTTGAATATAAAAACGTCCTGGAACACGAAAGCCATATTTTTCCGGAGAGATGTTACTTCAAAATTCTCTATTTTCTCTTTGTCAATTTTTATTTCACCTTTTTGATGCTCATAGAACCTCGCCAGTAGACTTATGGTAGAGGTTTTGCCTGCTCCTGTAGGCCCCACTATCGCCACAGTTGTACCTTCGTTTACGTGAAAGGTTATATCTTTTAATACCCATCTCTCACCATCATAAGAAAACCATACGTTTTCAAAATCAATTTGGCCTTTTATTTTATCCGGAACAATTGTACCGTTTCTCTTTTCCTCCTCTTCATCCAGTAAAAGCAAAATTCTCTCGCCTGCGGCAAAGGACGATTGAAGGATATTATATTTCTCGGCAAGGTCTCTGATTGGTGAGAAAAACATATCTATATATGAAAGGAATGCCACAAAAGTACCGAATGTCACGTAGTTTTCAAATATGCCTTTGCCTCCAAAGTAAACAATTGTTGCAACAGCGACCACACGTAGCATTTCCATAAGTGGGCGGAAGAAGGCGTACACATACATTTGTTGCATATTTGCTCTGTATAATTCATGGTTTATTTCTCTGTATCTTTTAATCATTTTTTCCATGGCGTAAAATACGTGAACCACGTCTATCTGGGATATGCTTTCTTGGGTAAATGCGTTTATCTTGGATAGCTTGCCTCTTACATTTCTGTAAGCCTTTCTGGCCAATTTTTGAAAGAGAAGAGAGAGCGCGATTATAAATGGCACAAAGATTATCACTTTCCACGATAATGCTGGAGAAAGCTTAAACATCACAACGAGAATGCCTATAAGGAGGAAAAGGTCTTTGATTGCATATACAAGAACTGCTGAAAACATTTCATTTATTGCGTTTACATCATTTGTTGCGCGAGTCACAATCCTTCCCGTTGGATTTTTATCAAAGAAAGATACCGGCAATCTCATGATTTTTTTAAATATAGCCATTCTCAGGTCGTACATTACGAGTTGTCCAAAGTACTGGAGGTAGTAAACCTGCAAAAATGTGAAGACAAAATCCAGAAATAGGAATAAAAGGTATAAAAGCGCAAATTTTACAAGTAAAGAATAATGATAGCTTCTTAGTATGCGGAGTTCCCTTTTGGGCAGCGTATAAATTGTGTGTTGTTCAATGAAAATAAAATCTTTTTCCCGGTAATAGGAGAGATTGTATTTTCTTAAAATTGAAATAATCTCTTTCTTAAAGGGGATTACAAAATAAGAAGTCTTGGATAGGTATTTACCCTTTTCAAGATCTTTTTTTACAGCGAGAGGGAGTCTGTAAAGTATTACCATATCCTTATAAAAAGCGTTCGGGTATTTGAGCTTAGTATTGTTGGATATTTCATCGTGTTTTACAAGTTTTTTTGCTGTTGGCATAAGTGTTTTGTCTATTGCGGATTTCATTATATAAGGCATCCCAAGCTCAAAAATTGTTGTCCCAAGAAGCAGAAATACTGTAAGTATGAATATTTTCCAGTACGGTCTTGCGAATTCAACGAGTTTTTTAAATATATCTGCATCTTTTACCTTACCTATGCGTTTTTCTTCCAGCACATCAAAATGCTTTCTCATATTGTTTCCTTTTCTGTTATTCTCTGAAGTTCATAGATTGTTCTGTACAATCCATCTCTCTGTATAAGTTCCCTATGCGTACCTTCATCCTGAATTTTCCCGTCCTGCATAACGTATATATAATCAGCGTCTTTTAGTGCCACAATCCTCTGGGATATAATTATTGAGGTGCGGCCTTTAAGAAAATGCTTAAGATTTTCAAGAATTCTTCTTTCAGTTCTTGCATCAACGGCAGAGAGCGCATCGTCAAAAATTATTATTCTTGGTTTTTTTATAATAGCCCGTGCTATTGCTATGCGTTGTTTCTGGCCCCCGGATAAGGTTACACCCCTTTCACCAACAACTGTTTCATATCCTCTGGGAAAATTCATAATTTCATCGTGAATCTCGGCTATTCTGGCTGCTTCAATCACTTTTTCCATTGAGCATTCATTCTCTTTAAGCCCAAAACATATGTTATTTTTTATAGTATCAGTGAAGAGCACACTCTCCTGTGGTACGATTCCAATAAATTTTCGGAGATGTTCTGAATGAATTTTCTCTATGGGAGTTCCTTCATAAAATATGGTGTTTGGAGGAGGGTTATAAAGTTTTAATAAAAGTTTTATAAGGGTTGTTTTTCCACTGCCTGTTTTCCCTATAATGCCGATGCGAGAACCCTCTCTAATTTTGAGTGTTATGTTTTTTAGCACGTATTTCTTATCTATGTAGGCAAAGTTAAGGTTTTTTACATGAATATTTCCCTTTATATCCGGGTTAACAGGTCTTTTTGGCTCTTTGACCTCTGGCATTTCTTTTAAAAGTTTCTGGATTCTTTCCATTGAAGCTGCTCCTCTCTGTATTACATTTGTCACCCATCCTATCGCTATCATGGGCCAGATTAGCATACCCATATAACTGGAGAAAGCCACAAGATCCCCGAGCTGCATCTCTCCAAGTATTGTTTTTCTCCCACCGAGCCATAGAATAAGAAAGAGCGAGAAACTGGCAAAGAAATTAATTATAGGCTGGAAGCCCCCATAAACCCTCACAAGTTTCATATTCTTT
>JALVLE010000184.1 GCA_027033555.1 Caldifarciminota bacterium
GTATGCACGTGAAAACAACGTTCCGTTTTTTGGAATATGTCTTGGAATGCAACTTGCAACAATTGAGTTTGCAAGAAATGTGGCGGGACTCTCTGGAGCAAATTCAACGGAATTTGACCCTGATACCCCTCATCCCGTGATTACCATATTGCCTGACAAAAGAGGGATAAAGAAGATAGGAGGAACCCTGAGGAAGGGAGCGTACCCTGCTATTTTGAAAGAGAATTCTCTTGCTTTCAGGGTGTACGGAAAAAGAGAGATTTCGGAAAGACATAGACACAGATACGAGTTTAATCCTGAATACATGGATATTTTAGAGGAAAAGGGACTTGTTTTTTCAGGAATTTCTCCTGATGGTAGATTGGTTGAAATAATTGAATTGCCAGAACATCCGTACTTTATTGCAGTTCAGTTTCATCCAGAATTCAAGTCAAGACCTCTTTCACCTCATCCACTTTTTACAGAGTTTGTTAAGGCAATGAGGAGGCATCATGCAGGAAGCTCTAAGCAAAGATGATGTTGCTCTTCTTGTAAATCTTATAAGGCAATTTAGAATTGCCATGAGTAACATGAGACTTTATCCCACAGAGAGTGAGGTTGTACAGGCTTCATTGAAAAGTGTATATGATTCTCTTACCACGTTTTTGGCAAAACATAAATACCTTACCCTTGGTTTTGTAGAAGGCAAACCCATTGTTAACAAAATTGATATCTCTAAGGGATTACCGGAAAGTATAAAGCCGGGTGTATTTCTTGAAAGGTTAAATGAGCACAATATTAAAACTATTACATTCAGACTGGGGCTTAGATATGAGGATCTGGTAAATTTTATGGAGCTTCTTAAAGAAAAATATGATCCCGAACACACACTCAGGGATAAATTGAAAGAGAGAGGTATTAATAAGATCGGGGTGAATGAGAAGATCTATACTACAATAGGCGACAAAGACCTTGTTATAGAAAGAGGGGAGGAGATTCTTGCAAGGAGCAAGGGAGCCCTTGAGCAGATACTTGAACAGGTGGAAAAAATAGTGGATATGACATTAAATGTCCAGGACCCGAGTGAGAGGGAAAGGTTAAAGCTTGAGATAGGTAAGAGGCTGCTTTTTAAAGATCCCCAACTCCTTGAGAAGCTTCTTAAAGAGATGAAAATTGGCGGTGGCGAAAAACAGGAAGGTGCACCGAGTTTGGATGTGCTTACAACAGAGGAGCTTGAAAATCATCTCGGGGAGCTTATAGAGACCTATAAGCTGCAGAGGAGAGGAAAATATGATGAGGTGCTTGAGCGCCTGAAGGAGTTAATAAGGGAAACCCTGGAAATACTTGAGAAATTTGACCCTTCTTATACCATCTCTCAGTCTCTTATAGAAAACATAGATGTAATAGAGGATTTTTATGAGAGATGGGAGAAAATGGCAGCAGGGAGTATGACCTCGGAAGAGGAAAAAATTGCCAGAAAAATACTCCAGGAGAGTTCTTTCAGCCTTCTCTCGGAGCCGAGACTTGCGGAGGTTGTGGAGAATCTCTCTTCAAAGGGTTTGTGGAAGTACGCATCAAAAATAGTGGCACGTATTTTGCTTGCACTTGATTCGCCCAATCCGGGCACAAGAGCAAAGGCTTTGAGAAAGTTCAATGAAATAAAAGATGTGGTATTTATGAATGCTTCCGCAAAGGAATTTTATGCAGTTTATATGAAGCTCCTTTCTGTATTTTTTAAGGAGACGTTTGGAGAGGCCCTGGATGAGTTTTTGAATTTATTACCAGCTATAACAGAGAAGGCTTTTGAGAGAGGTCTTAAAAATGAGGTAATTAAACTTCTTTCTTTTATAAACATGGAAATTAGTTCCCGAAAAACTTCCCGGGAGAGAAGAGAGGTTATGATGAAGTTGAGAGAAGCTATCGCGAGAAATCTGAAACCCCATATATTAGCCAGAATCTCAAAGGGAGGTGATCTTGACCCATTTACCCTTAAGATTATATACAATCTTCGTGAAGCAATGGTCACAGAGCTTGTGGATATTTTTAAGAACACAGATGACGAGACTGTGGCATTTAGAATAGGAAAAATACTGGAATCCATGGGGAGTATAGCTGAAGCTACAATACTTAGCGAGATTTCGGTTACGCAGGATAAAGAAAAACTAAAGAGATTGCTTTCAATTGTGGATAAGTTTAAAAATAAAGAAGAGGTGCTTAATACCCTTGAGCTTACCCTTAAATCTGTGCCTTCGCATATTAAACCCCTTATCTTTGAAAAAATGATTTCCCTTGGGTCTGGTAAACTTGAGAACTATGCCTTTGAATTTCTTGAATCTGATGACCCAGACGTGCAGCTGCTTGGATATGAGTACCTCCTTAAATACACTCCAGATAAAGTCAGGGATAGGGTGGAAAAGCTGCTTTTGCCCAAGAAAGTGCTGTTTTTGAAGTTTCAACAACCAGCTTACATAAAAGTGAAGAAAAGGATTATAGAGCTTATCGGGGAAAGGAAGCTTCTTTGGGGCATTCCTATGGTTATCCCTCAGCTTGACCATCCTGATAGGACCATTAAAAAAGCAGCCTATGAAGCACTTTTTAAATTTAAGCCAGAAATTCTGAGAAACTTTAAGAAGGAGTTGAAAAAGGTTTCAAAGAGTAAAGACCCTCTTACAAGGGATTTTGTGAAAAAACTTGAAAGTTATATGGAGGAAAAGTAGTGTCTGCTTTTGTTATTTCCCTTATATTATTCACTGGTACGGCAAAAATAGCCTTTTTGCACCATGGTAATCAATCCCTGACAGATAATTCCTATTATACCTTGAGACAGGGGGATGCGGGATATGTGGGCAACAGTTTTCATAGAACTCTTGATACCCATGAGTATTACCATGTACCACTTGATATTCACATATCTGGTTGTTTAACACAGTCTTACTCATGGGGAAAGAATGATAGAGGTTTACTTGAGCGTCTTAAGGATATGCCAGAGGTCTGGCTTTGTGGAGGGAGTTACGCTGAAAATATAATGCCATACATGGATTCTGCAGGTAACAGGTTTTCCATGTGGTATGTGCAGCAGGTTTATGACTCTTCTATTAAGGGCATAGCATATTATGACATACCAAACGTTTTGTGGATTCCGGAGAGGGTGTATAAAAGCGAGGCCCTTATGCCTTACTCTCTTATCAAAATACTCAATGAGGAGTATGGCAAATATGACCATGAGGGTAGATATCTTGCTCCATGTATAGTGCTGGATGATAACGCATTGTCCTGGTATTGCTCTGATTGTAACCCCAGAAAGGTTTACAGGATGTTTGATCAGGATGGGAATTATGTATTTGTGGTTTTTATACAAAAAATAGCAAGGGATAATATGGTCTGGCAGAATATTTCTGACCCTTCTAATCCTCTGAATCAATTACTCTGGAATCTTCATAATGACCCGGACCAGGAACAAGTGGTAATATATGGTGATGATTGGGAGAAAGCTGCGGGAGTAGCTGGCTGGGATTTTGGCCATGCAGGCGTACCGGCAGCATCCTATGATGCAAATATTGCCTGGGTTGCTTCACAGGATTGGGTTCAACCTGTACACATAGGAGAAGTGGTAAAATGGTGGGGTGTAGATAGAATATATGACTCTGATCCTGACAATGACCCACCAACCATATCTATTGATTACGCTACTTATCAGGAACTCAATGACTGGACAGGTGGTACCTATGATAACTGGTATAATGATTTTAAAAACACACAGGCTTATGGGTGCGGGTTTGGCCCGGATTTAAATGCTAATGGGATACATGGTGATTATGAAGATCTGTGGAAATTTGCTGAGAACTATCTTATGAACGTTCCTGATAATAAGGTTGCCAAGCTTGGATGGGTTACTGTGATGGGTAATCTCTACGAAACAGCATGGCATACAGGCCCGGGGGGAGAACTTGTTTACTGGGGAAAGAATGTGTGGAATCATACAAGATACGGTGCGCTCTTTGCATACGCTGCCATGTGGCTGGATAGCCTGAGACTTCTTGATACAATGTCCCATGTTGATTCTCTTGATCTTGACGCAGATGGTATCAATGAATACCTGTTATACAATTCCAGGGTGTTTGCTGTTTTTGATAAAAGAGGTGGAAGGGGACTTCTTGTCCTTAATGATAGGGGACAGGTAATAGTGGGCAATTTAATGACGTATTATGGAGGGGAAGGAGATTTTGATGACGGGGCTCATGAAGGACTTTACGAAGATTCACAGGGCTACAATTCCTGGTATGAACCGCACTGTTTTATGGAAGGAGATACTGCGGTTATTGAGTTTGTGGAGGCTTACAATGCAGAGGGGGATTCATCATGGGATATAACCAAAGAAATAAGACTTTTGCCAGATGTATATTATTTTGAGGCGAGATACAATTCAGGATTTGAAAATTGGGTAAAGAGTGCTATAACACCGGATGTGTGGGACAATTTACTTAAGGGTTATTCTCTGAGGTTTATATCCGGGCTTTCTCATAATGGCTGGATGTATGCTGGATATGAAAACGTCAATACAGGGGCAAAGGGAGTTTATCTCTGGGCCTCTGGAAATGGGCTTTTTTACCATAATGTTGGAAAAACTGGACAGCTTGCAGAGATAATAGAATTAGGAGGTAGAAACGGAGAATTTACTGTGTATTTCTATGCAGGATATGAAACCCCTGATATAAATGCCACAGGACCAGGAGACAGGGAAGGACCTATGATTCATGGAACGTCCTATACCCCATGGATAAATATTTTATCCACAGACTCTGTCCTTGTAACAACTTATGTAGAAGACCCAAGTGGTATTTATTCATGCACGATCCACTATGGGGTAAACGGCAACTGGAGTTATCCTGATATACAGATGCATCCAGATGATGGTAGCGCTTATGATTTTAACGGGAATGGATTACCTGATACCACTCTCTATGGTGCTTATATACCTCCCATGCCAGACCATTCTCATGTAGAGTTCGTAATTCATGCAATGGATAATACCCCAAGTCATTATGACACATGGGATAATAATTATGGTCAGAATTACTCTTATACTGTGGGATATATTAATTTTTTAATGGACGGCGAACTTGATAGAGTGGCAAGATTATATGCTCAGAATGGAGATATGCATCTTTTTCTTTACTACTACAGCGACTCTTCGGAACTTTATCTCGCAACAGAAGCTGCAGGAGGAAGTGAGGGCACAGGTTTCTTTCAGAATGACCATTTTATACTTGTAGGCACAGATTTTGATTCTGTAGTTCCTGCGATGTGGGCAAAAAAAGGAAGTGTACCTTTATATGATTTTTATCTTGCAGATGAAAATGATAATGATTTTGTGGCATTTTTTGACATGGATTCTATTCTCACCGACACAACTGTTTTCAAATGCACCTCCAGCAAAAACGATGAGGGGTATCTTGAGGGAGTGGTTAACCTGGGTAGATTTTATGGGACTGTACCGGATAGTCTGTTTATTGTGGTGCTGAGCTACGAAACACAGGATAGTGGCAATCTGCAATGGGAAGTGCCAAGAACCGATTCCCTGGATAACAACGTGAGAATAGATGAGTGTCTTGTATATTACCCTAATGCCACAGAGATAAAAGAAAAAAGGGAAAAAAGAGAGGTGACTACAAAATATTTAAGAGGACATCTTGAACTTACTTTTATTTCAAAAAAAAGCGCATTTGCAAATGTGGTTTTCTATGATGTCCTCGGAAGGAGGGTTAAAATATTAAAACGATACCTGAAAAATGGGGAAAACACTCTGTATATTCCCTATGGGTGGTTTAATAGAGGCATATATTTTGGAATTATAAAAACAAATACCGGAAAGAGGCTAAAGATGTTCAGGTTTATAATACCATGATTCCCAACTGGATTACCCTTGGGAGAATAGTTTTCTCCTTTCTTGTGGTGTTAATGTTTGAGGTTAAAAATTTGCCCATTAACATAATAGCATTTTTCTCAATTTTTATAGTTATATTCCTTGATTTCCTTGACGGATACATAGCGAGAAAGTATAACATGTCCACAGAATTTGGTGCTTTATTTGATATTACAGGGGATAGAATTGTTGAGGTGATTTTTTGGACTTACTTTGCTTACAAGCATCTTGTATCTTTCTGGTTCCCTGTTATTGTGCTTTCAAGAGGTATTTTTACCGATGCTATAAGACAGCAGGCTTTTAAAAAGGGGATAAAGCCTTATGATATGTTTAAAAGTGGAATTATGAGATTTATACTTGTATCTCCCTGGATGAGAACAGGGTATGCGGTGCTGAAGGTTATTACGTTTTCTTTACTTGGGCTATGTCTGATTTTCAAGAATAATTCAATTGATTTTGAGTATATAAGCGTGGTTTATCACATAGCTTATATTGTCGCTGTTATTACTGTAATTGTGTGTGTAATAAGGGCGATACCTGTTCTGGCATATGCAAGAAGGCATGTCTTCTCAAAATAGAAGTTGCGCTATATTTGATCTTGATGGCACTCTTCTTCTTGGCCCCTCATCGGAAGGCCGCTTTTTTCTTTACCTTGTTTATAATGGAGTTATTTCCCTGAAACATCTTGCATTTTATATGTTTAATTTCCTTCTTACCTGGAGATTACGTCAGAACAAGGCATTTTATAGAGGTCTGGATGCAGAAAAACTGGACAGGCTGGCAAAGGAGTTTGTGGAAAAACATCTCGTAAAGAGCCTTTCCAGAGAGGGACTTTTGCAGGTTCAAAAAGAGAAGAAAAAGGGAAGAAAAACGATTTTGCTGTCAGGTTGTCCGAACTTTCTCCTAAAGCATATTTTAAAGCACACAGGATGTGACGAGGCCATTGGCCTTAATCTGGAGGTGAAAAATGGCAGGTTTACAGGAAAATATATTCCTCCCTATCCTTTCGGAAGAGGTAAAATGTTGCTTGTTGAGTCTCTGCCATGTGATAGGCTAAGTTCTTCTGGGTATGGAAATCATATCTCCGACAAATACTTTCTTTCAATTTTGAAAGAGCCTTATTGCGTAAATCCTGGTATTTTTTTTAAGGCGTATTGCAAAAGGAAGAATATGAAGGTGTTAATCTGGAAAGAAAAAATCAAAGGTTCTCTTTCAGGGACATAGCATTTCCTTTAAAATCTACTTTATGGACAAAAAGGTTTTACTCATAGATGCGACTTCTCTTGCTTTTAGAGCTTATTATGCATTTATCAGAAATCCACTGGTCAACTCAAAGGGAATAAATACATCAGGTCCATTCGCTTTTATTAATTCCCTTGAAAAACTCAAAAAGGAAATACGCCCCACTCATATAATGGCTGTGTTTGATGCTCCTCATAAGACTTTCAGGCATGAGATTTACGAAGAATACAAGGCACAGAGGCCCAAGCCGCCTGATGAAATAAGGCTACAGATTGAGCTTATAAAAAAACTTCTTGATGCTTATGAAATAAAATATATTCAAATTGAAGGGGTTGAGGCCGATGACGTGATTGCGAGCTTCGTTGAAAAATACAAAAATTATGATGATATTGACATATACGTATCCACTCAGGATAAGGACCTTTTACAGCTTGTTTCCCACAATGTGAAAGTGATAGCCGGAATAAGCAACAGGATGACCATTTACACTCCAGAAAAAGTCATAGAAAAATTTGGGGTTGCGCCTCATAAAATTCCCGATTACCTTGCTTTGAGAGGGGACAGCATTGATAACATACCGGGCGTAAAGGGTATAGGAGAAAAGACTGCTCGTAAGCTCCTTGAGAAATACGAGAGTATTGAAGATATATATGAGCACTTAGACGAAATTGAGCCATCTATTCGTGATAAGCTTATAAAGTATAAAGATGATTGCTTTTTTTCAAAAAAGCTTGTGCTCCTAAAAAAAGATGTGGAAATAAGTGTTACTCTTGATGAAATAGCCATCAAAGAGCCAGATAAGAGGAAACTTGCAAAGATTTTGAAATATCTTGAGTTTGAGAGCCTTTTAAGGGAACTTGCAGAGGAAAGGGTTCCTGTTAAATTTAATGAACGTTCCTATCTTCCCCTGACAGCCTTATCCGGCTTCAGTATGGATGTGGTGGGTGATGAGATTTATCTTATTGATTCTGTGGGAGAGGGGTATGTGTTAAAGGTGAAACAGATAAAGGATGTCCTGACAACGAGCAGCGTGGAAAAGTACGTGTTTGATTATAAAAATGTGTTTAAAAGTCTTCTTAAGCAGAATGTGAATATTGAAGGGGTAGTTTTTGATCTACCACTTGCTGATTATCTTCTTGAACCAGAAAGAGGTAAATATACTAAGGATAGATTTCTTATTGAAGAATTTCTCATTCTCCCGTCGGATGATAAGGCTAAACTTGCCTCCCAGACGGTATTTATGGTAAAAGAATTAAAAAGTAACTATTTAAAAGCACTGGACAATATGGGACTTTTGCCTCTCTATAAAGAAATAGAGCTTCCGCTTGCAAAAATCCTGGGAAAAATGGAGCATCATGGTACGCTGATTGATATTGATTATCTCAGAAAGTTCAGCGAAGAGGTTGAAGATAGCCTTAATAACATTGTCCAAAAACTCTATGAAATCGCAGGAGAAAGGATTAATCTTAATTCTCCGAGACAGATAGCCAAGGTTCTATTTGATAAATTAAAACTGCCTCCAGTAAAGAAAACAAAAACAGGATATTCCACAGATCAGGAAACCCTTGAGAAATTAAAGGACAGGCATGAGTTTGTAAGTCTTCTACTTGATTACAGGGAGCTATATAAAATTAAGTCCACCTACATAGATGCTTTTTTTAAACTCGTTGACGAGAATGGAAGAGTGCATCCTGTTTTCAATCAGATGCAGACTGCCACAGGACGCCTGTCATGTTCTAATCCAAACCTCCAGAATCTCCCTGTGAAATCTGATATAGGGAAAAAAATAAGAAAAGCAGTCATTGCTCCTCGTGGTTATCTTATTGCCGCATTTGACTATTCACAGATAGAACTAAGGATAGCTGCCCATCTATCAGGCGAAGAGGCTATGATAAAGGCCTTTGAAAATGACGAGGATATACATATTCAGACAGCCTCCCTGATTTTCCAGAAGCCTAAAAATGAGATAAGCAAGGAAGAAAGACGTGTTGCAAAAACGGTAAACTTTGGGATTATTTATGGTATTTCACCTTATGGGCTTTCAAAACAGCTGGGTATATCCATAGAGGAAGCGCAGGGGATTATTTATAACTTTTTTGCAATTTATCCCGGTATTCATGACTGGATACAGAAGATACTTAAAGAGACCGAGGAAAAAGGATATACAACCACAATATTTGGCAGAATAAGGAGAATCCCGGAGCTTAAAAGTCCGAATAGCAATATAAGAGAGGCGGGCAAAAGACTTGCAATTAACACACCTGTACAGGGAAGTGCTGCAGATATAATCAAAAAGGCAATGGTGGAGGTTGACAAATATCTTCAAGAAGAAAAAATAGATGCATATCTTATACTTCAGGTCCACGACGAACTTGTTTTTGAAGTTAAAGAAGATATAGTGGAAGAATTTACCAATAGAATCAAACATATTATGGAAAATGTCGTTTCCCTTAGAGTTCCTTTAAAAGTTGACTTCGGAGTCGGAAAAAGCTGGCTGGAAGCTCACTGATTTTCTTTTTTTATCGCTTTAAAAATCTTACCGGGTTTTAACAGAGCAGCAAGGTCTTCATTTTTCGCTGCCAGCCATACTGTATGGAATCCCCTGTCAAGTAAATAAAGGTAGGCCCAGGCTGACCTTGTACCTGAGGAGCAAAAACATGCAATAAGTTTATCTTTAGGGATTTCTGTTATTCTGTCAGGCAATTCGTGAAGTGGAATATGGAGGGTAGGAATCCCAAAGGGTGCAAGATCAAATCTAAGACACGCCACTTCTTCCTCTGTTCGTACGTCCAGTAATATGGCATTCGTTGATTTCAATAGCCCTTCAAGGCTAATTTTGTGTTTCCCGGCGCCACAGAAGTCAAAATTTAGTTTCTTTATTGTATTCTCCATGTTCACCTCCTATATTGCTTTTAAGGTCATTTTAATTGCAAGCAAAAGAAGGATAATTCCAAGAATTATCCTGACTGTTTTCTGATCAAGATGTTTATGCATTACATGAGTCCCCAGTGTTGCTCCTAAAATTCCTCCGGAGGCAGCCACAATCAGAACTTTCCATCTTACGTCACCCATGGACCAGTATGTGATAAACCCTGAAAAAGACGAGAATGGGACTACAAAGGCTGTGATGGTGGTTATTTTTTTGGGGCTGTATCCCATCATTAGCATTAGTGGTGAAATAATGCCACCCCCTCCCACCCCTAAAAGTCCTGATAAAAGTCCCGCAATCATTCCTATAAGCGAGAGTTTTAAAAAAGGGGCATCTTCCCGATGTTTTTCCCCATCTTTTTTTCTGTGAGAGATGAACTTATAAGAAGAAAATAAGAGAAAAGCAATAAAAATGTACAGAATAATTCTGGTTGGAATGAATTTTGAGAGATAGGCACCTATGGCTGCAAAAATAAAAGAGGAGATGATTATGGGGATTCCAATCTTTATATCAAGTCTTTTATTTTTAAAATTATGCACACTGGCACCTGCGAGAGAAACTGTGTTGTAAAATAGGCCAACAGGCTTGGCTATGTTTAAAGGTACCCCAAAAAAGGAAACAAGCAATGGTATTAGCACGATAGCTGCCCCAACCCCACCTAAGGCAAATATGAAGGATGCTATCAATGATACGAAAAATAACAGTATTAACTCCATCTTACACCGGTAAATTATAAGGCAATATGTATATATTTACAAACTTGCCCCTGAAGGATTTCATTATGGCTTTCTTAAAAAATATGTTAACATAATGTTAATGCAAAATATACAGGCATTGCTGGAATTAAGAGATATAGTGAAAAAATATAGGAAAAGTGGTACATTTTCCCTGAACAGGGTTTCCTTTGAGGTGAGAGAAAAAGAGCGCATTGCTTATCTTGGTCCAAATGGATCGGGTAAGACCACCACGTGCAAAATAATGGGTACAGTCCTTTATCCAGATGCCGGGAAAGTGTTGTTTCGTGGGCGAGATATTTTTAAAATAAGAAGAGCATATTTAAAAAAGATAGGTGTTATGTTTGGAAATAAAACAAAGCTAATGCAGAATATTAAATTGATGGATGCTTTCCTGTTACTTGGTCATATTTACGGAATATCTGAAAAGGAGGTAAAAAAGAAAGTGTTTTATTACGCAGAAAGATTAAATGTGAGACATTTGCTGAATAATAGGCTAAGGGAGTTTTCTCTTGGAGAGCGAACAAAGAGCGAACTTATTGGAACACTGCTGCATGACCCTGAAGTGGTGATTCTTGATGAGCCCACCATAGGCGTTGATATTGTTTCAAGATATGAGATGTATGAGCTTTTGAGATATATAAATAAAACCATGGGAACCTCCATCCTCATTACGAGCCATAATGTAGAAGATATAAAAGAACTTGCAAAGAGGGTGATATTAATAAACAGAGGAAAAGTGATATTTGATGGGGATCTCCCGGAGTTTAAGAAAAGATTTGGAACAGAACAAAAGGACGTGATTTTGAGATTCAAAAGTTATAACCAGTTTGAAAGAGCCAGAAAAGAGTTATCTGGTTTTATTAAAAAAATTGAAGGAGTAAATCTTCATCTAATTATAGGTGATAAAGAAATGCCAAGCTTGTTAAAGAAACTTATATCATATGGTGATTATGAGCTTCTTATAAAAGAACAGGAGCTATCCGAGATACTGAGAAGGAGCTATGGGGAGTGAAGTATTTAAATATTACCTTTTATTCCTTCAAAGATTCTTTAATTTCCTTAAGTGATTTTGCTATAATGAGTATCCGGCCCTCTATGATTCTTTTTGTTCAGTATTTCCTCTTCAGGTATGTTTTTTCCCAGGAGAGAGAAATTGGGGGATATACATTCTCTATGATAGTTGCCTATATCTTTGTTGTCGGTTTTGTCTCAACCTTCGTAGATGTGAGTTCATTCCCTTATAAAATTGAAAATGCGTATATAAAGGGTACTATTACTGCCGAACTTGTTTTGCCGATAAGTTACTACTTTTTTGAATATTTTAAAAACTTAGGAAAAAGGCTTGCTTTCAGTCTGCAATTTTTTATAGTAAATTTAATTTTATAC
>JALVLE010000185.1 GCA_027033555.1 Caldifarciminota bacterium
GCAGATTCGCAGTTTAGAACTCAGTTTCCCGATGTGTACTTAATAGGGGATGCCCTCTTAACACGTGACCTTATCACAGGTAAGAAAAGACATAACGCCATATGGCCTGTTGCAGAGAAACAGGCGCGAATTCTTGCGCAGATACTTACGGGCAGTGATGTGCATTACAATGGAGATGTAGCGTATAACATGCTATCCGTCTTTGACATGTATATCTTTGTTATAGGCAATCTTCACGAGGGCACTCTAAAAACCAATCTCAAAACAGACTCTACCTTTTATGCGGTGAGCGAAAAACAAAATAAAATCATCGGAATCGCTGCCATTAATCATCCCCTCCCCTATGCCCGCATAGTAAAGAGGTTTTCTGAAAATGGATACTATTCCTGAAATACGCTTAAAACCTATAGGGTATATAGAGTCTCCCTATAAAACACCACAGGATACACCACCGGATTCGTCTTTAAGCGATGTTGCAGCTAAAATAGTGGTTCTCCCTGAATATAAAGAGTGTATATTCGGCCTTTTCCCTGAAGATACCATATTAATTGTATCTTATCTGCATCTCTCGGAATACAAAGGACCTATTGTAAAAAGGAGAAGAAATAACCTGCCTGCTGGTGTTTTTGCTACAAGGTCTCCACACAGACCCAACCCCATTGCAACAACCATTACCAAAATAGAGGAAATCGAGGAGAACACAATAATTGTACGGGGAATAGATCTTGTAGATAAAACACCTGTACTTGATATAAAAATCTGGAATGATAAAAAGGGTAAATAATTGGATAAACAGGAATTACATTCAACCGGTGAAGAAATAGCCAATGCTATAACGCATGGTATAGGGGTTATATTTGCAATAGCAGCCCTGGTAATATTAATAATGTTTTCAGCGGGAAAAGGGGCAAAGTATATTGTCAGTGTATCAATATACGGTGCAACATTGTTTCTCCTTTATCTTGCTTCAACTCTGTATCACAGCCTAAAGGGAAAGGCGAAGGATGTATTCAGAATATTTGACCACTCAGCTATATATCTTTTAATTGCCGGAACATACACACCTTTCACATTTCTTATCATCAGAGGATGGAAGGGCTGGTTTTTGTTTGGTATAATATGGACATTTGCAATAACCGGAATACTGTTCAAGGTATTTTTTACAGGGCGATTTACTCTTCTGTCAACTCTGCTCTATATTCTTATGGGATGGATTGTTGTGGTGTTTATAAAAAGCGTTATTAAATTTATGCCGCATAATGGCCTTATATTGCTTGTTATGGGAGGTTTATCGTACACATTTGGTACAGTGTTTTATGTATTTAAATGGTTTAAATTCCATCATGCAGTATGGCACCTGTTCGTTCTGGCGGGTAGTGTCCTACATTTCTTTGCTATTTTGACTATTATCTGATTTCTTAAGAATAAGAGCAAAACTACCCTCTCCTGAATTTATCTCAATTACCTCTGGAAGGAGTCCAGATTCTTTTGCTTTGTTTATTAGTTTCTGCCTATTTTTAAATTCTATTTCATCCCCTACTACTACTTTGTAAAACCTCCTATGTAACTCGGTAAACAGAGTCTTTCCACTATAGGTAATAAAAGCAACTCCTCTTTTAGCCAATAGATTTCTAATTTTAAAAAACGCATTATCTGGATCAAGTAGAATGAATACGTGCAAGCTTACAATGAGGTCATACTTTCCTGTTATGTCAAAAAAATTCTGTTTTTTAAATGTTACATTGGGAAGCCTGCGTTTTTGAGCATGAGCAATTGATTTAGTAGAGGTATCAATGGAAGTTATCAAAGATTGAGGGAACCTGTAGGAAAGGATTTTTGTAAAAAAGCCATTTCCGCAACCTACTTCAAGAATGTTATCCGGCACGTACTTAAACGTACTCGCAAATTTTAAAAATTTTCTTACCAAACTATGTCGCCAGTAGCTAAGAGGATAAATCAAAAAGGCAATCTCTCTTAGAATGTGGTAATCATAATACCTGTCCCCAAGAGGAAGTCTAAATCTCATTTGAGGTTGTACTTCAAAACTATATCCATATTGTTTGCACCGATATCTCTTGCCACAACAGGGCATTTTACTTTAAGAAGAAAAAAAATAGGCCTCTTTTCACCTGACAGCGTTTCGTAATTACCCTGTCCTTTGGCAATTATCACTGGCACTCTGTTAAAAAGGTCTCTGAATTCCTTTTTAGTATGCTTGATTATAGTTCCAGGAGCGGTGGAACCTGAAGACATTATCTCTGCTATTTCATGAAGTTTACAGAACCGGGCATCTTCAAGGGTTATATCGTTAATTACAGGCTCCTCCCTTGTAATAAAATAAACCTTTTTACCCATCCTGTTTAACTCTTCCACAAGCACCCTATCAAAACAGATTTCCCCGGCATTATCACCTATGTACATTACTTCATGAGCTGTATTCAGCAGGCTCCTGAATTCGCCATAATCAAAAATAGCAAAATCAACACTGAGCGCATGTTCAAGGGAATCTTCTATATTGAAATCTGAAAGGGAACCAAAATCAATAATATTACCCGCTATGGCTATACGAATTGCAGAAAGCAACCTATCAGAAGATGCACTCACAATCTCCCTGAGGCGTGGAAGCATTTTCATTGCAATCTCGTTGTACTTCCTTTTCTCCTCTTTATATGGGTCTTTGTTGCCTGTAATTTCTTTAACTATTGCATGTATTTTTTCTCCCATTTCAACAGGCGTAGCATCAAGTGGAAAACGGGTAAGTTCCTCTGCCACTCTATTTAAGACTTCCCTTTGCAATCTAACATCATTTGTGGATATTCTTGCAGCAAATAATGCCTGTCTCATAAAACACGGAAAACAATCAAGATAGGTTTTCATTGTTTCTTTATTACGAACTTTCCTTTTTCGCCTTTTCTATTTATTATAAGATAAAGCCCTGGTGCAAGAGAAGTGGTCTTTAACCTATTGCATCCTTTTGAAAAACTGGCAACTTTCTTCCCGGTAATAGAGAGAACCTTAAAATCGGCATCAGAACAAATAGCTATAGCCTCGCCCTTTTTTACAGGGTTGGGAAATACCCGTAGAGAGGTAGAAGCCTGGGTAACTGGAGTCTCAAGTTTAACAATAAGTATCCCCTCTTTACCGCCTATGTAAAGGTTTAAATCTCTATCAACTGCAAGGACATTTCTTACCTCCCAATCTGCTGCCTGAATGGGTACAATTGGAGGAGAAGAAAGAAGCAACTTTACATCTTTTCCTACCGGGTTTACATAATACAAAGCTGAATCTGTTAAAGCATAAACCCTTTCATATTTGTCAGAGGCGAGACTTCTTATATGTTTCCCATTGAGTACAACCGACATCTCTGCAGGATTATGGAATATAACAAGTCCTGCATCTGTACCCGCCAGCACAAAATCTTCCACAGGTAAAAGTGCTGTTATAGCTGGAGATGGAAGGTCTGAATTAACTGTTTTTATCACATTGCCATACTTATCAAGAACAATAATACCCGAAGCTTCGGTACCAATCCAGATATTTCCGTCTTTATCAAGAGTAATATAAGATGGATAATTTACCGAATAAACCAATTCTGAAACACCACCAGTCCATTTATAAATCCCATCTCCCCATAGAGCAAGAAATGTGTCATCACCTATATAAAAATCAGTAAAAAGGAGTGATGGAAAATCCGTAAAATGTCTGACCCCTGAATCAGTCAATACAAAAAGGCCGCGCGAATTTAAAGCGTATGCCCCTATAAAAACACTTCCGTTCCCTGCCCTGATACTCCTTACAGCGTCTTTCGCAGAGTTGCCAATAGAATCTATGTAAAAAGCTGAATCCTCCAACACATCTATATAAAAAGCCTTAGACGCCAAAAAACGTGGTTTGTCTCTCCAGTCAAGAGTACCACAGAAAACCTTATGGCCAAGAACATCCAGGGTGGTAATGTAATTGGTAGGGATCCCGCTTCCAAGCTTTATAGGTTCTGCCCCTTTTAATACCCAGAGCCCACCATTATAAAATTCATTTGTCGGGTTTGATATGAGATTAAAATACACATTCCCTTTGTATAAAAATGCCCTGTAACTCTGCCCCAGCACTCTGTTTTGAACATTATCTATTACTAAATACCCTCCATCGCTTGAAGCCACCGCTACTGTATCAGCATTAGCCCAGATACTATAAATTA
This sequence comes from Caldifarciminota bacterium, assembly GCA_027033555.1. Taxonomy (GTDB): domain Bacteria; phylum Hydrothermota; class Hydrothermia; order UBA1063; family CAJXJZ01; genus CAJXJZ01. Next base: position 4,196 of record JALVLE010000185.1, read on the forward strand.
GTGCATTTAAGTGCTTTGCACCGAAGTTTTCATCGCTTCTATAATACCCCTTTTCTGTTCCCACATATAAAACCATATTATCTTTAAAAACACAGGTTATATTATGCGGAA
>JALVLE010000186.1 GCA_027033555.1 Caldifarciminota bacterium
GACTTCCTGAGCCTCTACAAAAAATGGTTGCTGCAGAAATTATTAAAAAGCAACTCAGCGTGAGGGAGACTGAGGTGTTTATAAGAAAACTAAAGAATAGGAAAAGTGCCCGCAAAAGTTCTGTTGAAAAAATCCCCTCTGCTCTTTTAGGGAAAGAGGTGTATCTCCAGAAGGGAAAAAGGGGAGGAAAGGTGATTATAAAGTTTAAAAACAACGAAGAGTACGAGAAACTTGCGGAAATTTTAAGATTAGGAGGATAATTTGATGATTCTTATGACCCTTTTCGCGGCGTTTTCTTTCCTTGTGCCAGATGCGGGAAGGCTGGCAGGTGAGATGGGGTTTGTGGATTATAACCCCGCAGCACATAAAAACGGCAGGGCAATTTTCATGGGTGAGCTTTCAACCCTGGACTCAAAGAAAGCGATTGTTTGTATAGCCAAAAAGAATGTTTTTTTAAGAGCAGAGTATATTAATTTCGGAGAGCTCGTGGTACGAGGTGAAGTGCCAGATGACGAAGGAGCTGTTTCTGTGTTCCCATATTTATTTAACGGGGAAATAGGCACATGGAAGAGGTTTGGCAGGACAAGCCTCGGCTTTTCTCTGAGTTTTTATGAGCAAAGGGTTATGGAGTATTATATTAGTGGCTACTATTTGTCTATGGGAGTAATTCATAAAGTAAAATCTTTCAATATTCAGGGATTTGTCCGCAATATCGGTGGGCGCACTGGATACATAGAAAGAGAAAAGTACCCATTACCTGTTTTTGCCTTTGCTGGACTTAGCCATTCTTCCAGAAATAGCAGGATCGCACTTGGATCTGTATTTGGTTATTTTTCGCCAAAGTCCTTGCTCTTTTCCCTTGTATATGGAAGGCGAATTTACAAAGAGCTGTGGCTGGGTGCTGAGGTTTTGCCTGAAAAGGACTTTTCTTTTGGATACAGAGAAAGATACCCCTTAAGATTTATGATGAGGGTTGCAAAGGGTAATATTAGTCTTGGGTATGAGGTAAAGGTGCCAAAAGGAGCCCTTGGCTTTAAACATTCTTTATATTGTGGAGTAAGAATATGAAGCCACTTGACTTTGAAAAGCCAATTGTGGAGATAGAGGAGCAAATAAGTGCTCTTGAAAAGGAGGCTTCGGATAATAGAGAGATTCAGGAAGCCCTGAAGAGACTTAAAGAAAGGGCAGAGGAGTTGAAAGTGCGTATTTATTCCAATCTATCACGCTGGCAAATGGTGCAGATAGCAAGGCATCCGGATAGACCCCATTCTGTTTCTTATATCCATAACGTCTTTGAGGACTTTGTGGAAATCCATGGAGACAGGAGTTTTAGAGACGACCCATCTGTTATCACCGGTTTTGCCTATCTTGATGGAATTAAAGTTGCCATAATTGCAGAAGAAAAGGGGCGCGATACGCGGGATAAAATCTACAGGAATTTTGGCATGCCGCACCCTGAAGGGTACAGAAAAGCACGGAGGGTAATGGAGCTTGCAGATAGGTTTAATATTCCTATTGTTTCTCTTGTTGACACACCAGGGGCTTATCCGGGCATAGGTGCAGAGGAACGGGGACAATCTCAGGCAATAGCCGAAAATATCAGAACCATGTTGAAAATTAGAACGCCATTTGTTGCAGTGATTATAGGGGAAGGTGGTTCAGGTGGTGCTCTTGCTATTGCAGTTGCAGACAGGGTGCTTGCAATGGAATATGCCATTTATTCAGTTATCTCACCGGAAGGCTGCGCTTCAATTTTGTGGAAAGATGCCAAAAAAGCGGATGAGGCTGCAGAAGCGTTGAAGCTCACGGCAAAAGACCTCAAGGAATTTGGCATTATTGACGATATAATCCCTGAACCTTTAGGGGGGGCTCACAAAGAACCTCTAAAAGCTATGGAAAACTTTAAAAAGTATGTGCTTAAACACCTCAGGGAAATTATGAAATTAAAACCTGATGAACGCCTTAAAAAAAGGAGACAAAAATATACCTCAATTGGTGCTTTTTATGAAAAGGAGGTGTGAATATGCGTTTTGGTGGAGCAAAAATTAGATGGTTCGGTCATTCAGCGTTTCAGATTATAACAAAAGAGGGAAAAAGCATACTTATTGATCCATGGCTCAACAGCCCCGCTGGAGATGAGCGTTTTCTCAGAGAAATTGACAAGGTTGATGTCATCCTTATCACTCACGGGCACAGCGATCATATTGGCAATACTATAGAGATTTACAAAAAATTTAAGCCTGCTGTTTACTGCATCTTTGAAATAGCTCAGTATCTCTCCGACTCTGGGGTGGAAGCAGTTGGCATGAATATTGGTGGGTGCGTAGAACATGATGGGCTTAAATTCTGCATGGTAGAGGCATCCCACTCATCATCAGTCATAGAAGGTAATGAGATTATTTACCTTGGAAACCCGGCTGGATTTGTTATTGTGCTTGAAGATGGGTTTACTATCTATCATGCCGGGGATACAGGACTGTTTGGCGGAATGAGCATAATAGGAGAATTTTATAAGCCTGACCTTGTAATGCTGCCTATTGGTGGTCACTTTACACTTGGCCCGGAGGAGGCGGCCTATGCTGTAAAACTTCTAAAGCCAAAGTACATTATTCCCATGCATTTCGGTACATTCCCACTCCTTAAAGGCACTCCGGAGAAATTTATTGCAAGCCTGCCAGAAGAATACAAAGATAAGGTTATAGTCCCGGAGGTCCGAAAGAGCATTGAATAAAATTAGGTTTGGTGTATCATATTTTACAACGAGAGACAAGCGGCATTTTGCCCTTGATCTCACAGAGATTAAAGAGGCTGGTTTTAAGTATATTGTGCACACATTTTCAGAAAGAGATCTTGAATTTTATAAAGATTCGATGCGAGAGCTCGTATCTATGACAAAGGATGCCGGGCTCAGCGCTCTGGCCGACCCATGGGGTGTGCTGAGATTGTTTGGAGGCGAGGAGTATTCCAAGTGGATTTATGTGTATCCTCATATAAGACAGAAAAAGCATAACGGTGAGGAAGGATATGGCGCCTGCCCCAATAATCCTAAAACAACGGAGTTACTGGAGGGCTGGGTTGATGCTGTGGCGGATATTGGATTTGATGGCGTATTCTGGGACGAAATACATCTTGATGATTTAGCGTGTTTTTGTGAAGTTTGCAACGAACTTTTTATTGACGAGTACGGCGGTAGAATGGATCTTGCGCCATCAATTATTTTAAGAGAGTTTGGAGCTCTCTCAAAGAGGAGACTTATGGAGCATCTGTTCAGCTATGCGAGAAGAAAGGGACTATCCAACACCCTTTGCGTGCTGCCCAATATTACATTGGAGGAGCTGGAATCATATATATATCTCAGAGACCTTGATACTTTTTCACTTGATCCCTATCCTGCTGTGCTCAAAACGAATTTCATAAAATTTATGGAAGAGCATGTTCCGTATCTCTTCAAGAAAGCCAGGGAAAGGGGGCTTGAAACGGAGCTATGGGTACAGGGATTTTCACTTACAGAGGAGGAGGTCTCGTATATTGATTCATTTTTCTCACTGATTAAGAATAAGAATATAGAGGTGAATAGAGTGGCAATATGGAGCTTTAGAGCTACAGAGTCAATGAGTTACATACGTCCTGAAAACCCTGAAAAGGTATGGAAAAAATTTTTAAGCTACATGCGGAGGGATGGCCGAGTGGATTAAGGCGCGCGATTCGAAATCGCGTAACCCCTTAACAGGGGTTCGTGGGTTCGAATCCCACTCCCTCCGCCATAAATTTTAATGAGAGCTTTCATTGCCATTGAGCTGGACACTGAGACCAAGAAAAAGATAGTCAATGCATCAAAAAGGGTAAGAACTCGCCTGAGAGAAGTTAAATGGGTGGAAAGGGAAAATCTGCATATCACCTTAAAATTTCTGGGCGAGATTAATGATCAGCAGGTAAAAAAAGTTAAGAAAATCATAGAAGAGGTGGCATCCGGAGAAAAAGATTTTTTGATAAAAGGTGGTTTTATCGGTGGATTCCCTTCACTCAACAGGGCAAGAATTGTCTTTTTTGGTATAGAAAAAGGAAAAAGCAACGTTATAAGGATTTTTGACACACTTGAACAGAAACTATCAGAAAACGGCTTTTCCAGGGACAAAAAGCCCTATCACCCTCATATAACCATTGGAAGGGCAAAAAAGCGCTTTTATGACCTTAAGGATTTTAGAGACGTCAAAGTGGAATTTGAGTACCATGTAAAAAGCATAGTCCTTTATAAAAGTACACTCAGGCCGGAAGGCCCTTTGTACGAGGTGGTTTTCAAAGGAGAACTTGGCAGGAATGGATGAGGTTGAGATTGGGAAAAGGGTAATTGATATTGAGCTCAACACGCTGAAAGATCTGAAGGAAAGTATTGGAGAAGAATTTAGAGAGGCCTGCAGACTAATTTTTAATACCAGAGGAAGGGTGATAGTATCAGGTGTGGGTAAATCCGGCATTGTTGGTAAAAAAATTGCAGCCACCCTCACGAGTCTTGGTACGCCTTCACTTTTCCTTCATCCCACTGAATCCCTTCACGGAGATCTCGGCATTGTGTCAAGGGAGGATGTTTTTATTGCCATCTCAAAGAGCGGCGAATCTGATGAGTTCAGAACTCTGATACCACTCGTAAAGCGTCTTGGAATCCCTGTTATTGCCATAACTGCAACAAGGGATTCAGAGCTATCCCGTTTATCTGATATTACTCTCTATGTTCCGGTCAAAAGAGAAGCATGCCCGTATGATCTGGCTCCAACTTCTTCAAGCACAGCCATGCTTGCGCTTGGAGATGCCCTTGCAATTTGTGTAATGGAGAAAAAGGGTGTGAAACTTGAAGAGTTTGCCTCCTATCATCCTGGTGGGAGCATAGGGAAAAAAATATGGCTCAGAGTAAGGGATATGATGTTAACCGATGATGCCTTTGTTCCACGAGTAAAAGAGGATGCTCCTATGGAAGAGGTAATACTTGAAATGACGAGGAAAAGAGGTATTACGAGTATAGTAGATGAGGAGGGCCGACTTCTTGGCGTTTTTACTGATGGTGATTTGAGAAGACTAATTGAAAAGAGGGGAAACAATATATTCCAGCTGAAGGCGAAGGATGTAATGAATAAAAACCCTAAAACCATAAGTCCTGAAAGACTTGCGGTTGAGGCCGCCAGGAAGATGGAAAAGTATGGAATAACTGCTCTTCTGGTGGTTGATAAGAGCAAAAAAGTTATAGGAATTATTCATCTTCACGACCTTATGAAAGCGAGAGTGGTATGAGAGGATTTTTAATACTTCTTACATCACTTTATCTATTTGCAGGGTGTGAAAGAAAGACAGGGACAATATCTACACCTGCAACAGATGAGGGGATATATAACGTGGAAATTATTCAGAAAAATTATGAGAAAAAAAGCTACGAACTCTGGGCGCTTGAACTTATGAGCAAAAAAGACACAATATGGGGTAGAAAAATAAAAGTCATTTTCTTTGACACAGCTGGAGACACCACCTCTGTGCTTTATGCAGACAGAGGCTGGTATGTTGAAAAAACAGGTAATGTAGGAGCCCTTGGCCATGTTCGCATATATGCCACAAGAGGGGACTCTCTTTTTACTGACAGGCTTTTTTACATAGACACAAAAAGGGAAATACGCTCTCCTTCCCGAGTTATAATCTATAGAAACGGAGAGAAAATTGTAGGTAATGGGTTGAGGACCGATGTGGGCTTCAAAAAAGTTGAAATAGGAGGAAAAGTGATTGGAGAAAAATCAGATTGAGGAAAAAGAAAAGAGGTTTGAGGAGCTAATTGACAGAATTGCGCGTGCCATTGTTCAACGGAGGCTGGGAGTACTCGCTATTGTTTTGCTTGAAAGCGTAAAACCACTTACCTTTATTGGCAGCCAGCTTATGGTCTTTCTTGATCCTTTCGTGAGTGCATTTTTTAAGCCAGACGACTACCGCCTATTTTATGAAATGTTAGAAGATAGAAAAAATGTGGAGAGGCTTATTGAAAAAATAGAACAATACGAGAACGAGCTATGATCCTTCTAATTTCTCTTTTTCTTTTTTTTGCACCCGTTAGGCTAAAATACATGGGAGGAGGGGACTGGTACAACGACCCCGAGATTTTGCCCAACCTTATGAAGGAGTTTAAAAGACGGGTGAGATATGTGGATGTGGTTGAGGAAGAGGTTGTACTCTCTCTTGACGATGAAAGGATTTTTAATTACCCATTTCTCTTTTTAACTGGTCATGGAAATATCAGGCTTTCAAGCAAAGAGATAGAGAATCTCAGAAAGTATATCCTTTCTGGAGGTTTTTTATACATTGACGATGATTATGGGCTTGATAAATACATAAGAAGAGAGTTAAAGAGAGTATTCCCGGATAAAGACCTTGTGAAGGTACCCTTTTCACACCCCATCTACCACATGTTTTATGATTTCCCAGATGGTCTTCCTAAAATCCATGAGCATTACAAAGGCCCACCTGAGGGATATGGAATTTTTATTAAAGGACGGCTTGCTGTGTTTTATACCTATAACACCAATATTTCAGATGGCTGGACGGACAGGCACAATGATCCACCGGAAAAAATGGAGCAGGCTTTTAGAATGGGAGTAAATATTCTCCTTTATGCCCTTTTATATTGACATATAAACCAAAACTTTGTCTCCATCAGTACGGACAATGGGGACATCTACATATGTCCCCATTGTCAAGCTGAGTCTGTTACAGGGAGAGTTCAACTACCGCCAAGGATTTCAGAAGCCTGATTTACCTGGACCCGGGCGAGGCCGAGGTTCATATTTTTACGACCAAGCAGTACTATAAAACCCATAGGTATCCTGTAGATTACCATTTTACCCTCATCTCCCTCTATTACCATGTCATTAGTTTTACCCCATCCAGTCTCTTTTGTAACCTTTTCCGCGGCTTCAAGAGCGACAGAAATGAGTGCACCTATTTTGTCAGGATCATATTTTGGGTCTAACCTTGCCTCAAGCACAAGTCCTTCATCGCTTACTACGGCTGCACCTTCGCTCCCTTCTATATCTGAGAGCAATTCTAACGCTTTTGCTATTTCTTTTGGCCCTGGCATAACTATACCTCCTTTTTCATTTTCAAGATTTATAAGGCCTTCATATTTTTCCTTAAATACAGCACAAACTAAGTACTTTTTTCTTGCTGACAAAACTTTAAAATAAATAAGAGGAGATTTTAGTAAAGGATGTATTTTTGCAAGGAGTTCTCCTCTTTTCCATTTAACGAATTGTTCCCGTATCTCTTTAGTAATCGGTTGTTTTAAATCATACACCTTATCATCATATATTTTTGCCAGTATAACCTTTCCGAATGTGTTGATTATCCATAAACCCAATAAAGAATCTTTGTATTTTCTCTCAAGTCTTTTTATGTTAGATTGTTCAATATTTAAGATGTTCTGTGTTTCGGTTTTTTGTGCCTTTTCTTTCACTTTTTGAGAAGTGTCATTTGATATTTTGTTGACTAAAAACGATAGATCATGAACTATAGTATGTTTTGGTGGCTCTTTATACGAAGATGTATATACTTTAGCGTGATTGCATTTCATTAATAACTCTAATAAAGCTCTTTCTCCAAATATTGTATCATTATTGTTCCAATTTAAAGTTGCGTGGATCGGATCTCCTTTTTTAATCCAAATCTTGCCATTACAATCTTCTGATCTAACGCATGTAACCACAGACTTTTTTGACATATTAGCTAACTGCAAAGTATCCATTAGTGTAAACCCCGACAAAACCCCTTTAAAGTTTTTTATTTCTTGTATTGATTCATCTATGAGTTCCTCAAGTTCTTCTATAGTGAAAGGCTTAGCGATGTATTTAGTGGCACCTTTCTGAAAAACCTGATTTTTTATATCTTGATTCCCGTAAGCTGTCATGACTATTATCTTAACACCTGGATTCTCTTCTTTTATCCTCATTAAAAGCTCCAGCCCACTCATTTCTGGCATTCTTATATCGGTAATTACAATGTCCATAGGATTTTCTTTGTTTAATTCAAGAGCTTTTAGGGGAGAAGTGGTATAATAAAAGGCAATGTCAGGTCTTCTCAGCCTTAGATGCTCAGTGAGGCTTTCAACAAAAAGCTTTTCATCATCTACTATAAGCACTTTTGGTCTCATGTTCTTTATCCTTTTTTGTTTAGGCACTAATTCTTATAACAATTTATGTGCCAATTTTAAACTTGGGCTGTTTTAAACGAGTTACAGAAGTAACATGAACAAAAAATAGCCACTCCATGGTTAAAAATTAGCCGTTGATATGATATTTTTTAATTTTAGACCTTAGTGTAGTACGTGTTATTCCCAATATGCGCGCAGCTTCGCTTTTGTTCCCTCTCGTTATTCTCAGTATCTGTTCTATATAGTTCCTTTCAACTTCTTCAAGCGTTAGAAGTTCGTTTTTGCTCTCAATTTGAGTAAAAAGTGGTTTTAGGGAAAAAGAAAAACTTTTAAAGTCCAGGAAATCACTATTTGTTAATATAATCGCTCTCTCTATTAAATTTTTTAGTTCCCTTATATTACCTGGCCATTCATAATTGATTAGACTATTCATTGCTTCTGGGGATATACCCTTAATTTTTTTGTTGTATTTCTGCGAATAGAAATTTAGGTAATACTTAACAAGAAGTGGAATATCTTCTTTTCTTTCCCTCAGTGGAGGAATTCGCAATTGTATTATATTAATCCTGAAAAAAAAGTCATCTCTGAATTTACCCTCTTTTACTAGTAGTTCAAGATTCTTATTCGTAGCAGTGATAAGTCTTGCCTTAAAAGGAATAAGTTTAGTACCACCTAACCTTCTGAAAGTTCTATCTTCAAGAACCCTTAAAAGCTTAGCCTGTAGTTCAAGAGGCATATCGCCTATTTCATCTAAAAATAATGTTCCTTCTCCTGCTTCTTCTAATAGTCCTGCTTTCCTTGTAGTAGCCCCCGTAAATGCGCCCTTTTCGTAACCAAAAATTTCTGACTCAAAAAGCTCGTTTGGAATAGCAGTACAATTAATGGCAACAAAAGGCTGATATTTTCTGCTACCGGTCATGTGTATCAGTTTGGCGACCATTTCTTTCCCTGTGCCCGTCTCTCCTGTTATTAAAATTGGAACATCTACATCTTTCACCCTTGAGATTAATTCTCGGATTTTTAGAATGGCAGGTGAGTTACCCACGAAGTGAATTTGAGGTAATTGAGATATCTTGTTTTTTACGTGCATAAGTGCCTTTTTTAGCAGGTTTAGAAGTTCTTCTATTTCAAAAGGTTTTGATACATAGTGAAAAGCTCCCATCTTTATGGAATTTATGATAGTGTCTGTGTCTCCATAAGCTGTCATAAGTATAATTTCAGACTTCGGGGATATTTTCTTGAGCAAAGGTATAAGATCCACCCCATATCCATCCGGTAACTTATTGTCCAGCAAAATAACATAAGGTTCATAAGCTGAGGCAATTTTTTGAGCCATTTGTGCGTTGTGTGCAACAAATACCTGAGCAAAAATATTCTCTGCATAAGTTCTTAAAGTGTTAATTAATAGCATGTCGTCTTCAACTATTAAAAGGGAGCTATTCATTCACTACGTTTTTTACCAAATGGGAGAATGATTGTTACTGTTGTCCCCTCACCTTCTATACTATAAATAGAAATGTTACCACCCATTTTTTCAATAAGCTCTCTTGCGAGCGAAAGCCCCAACCCACTCCCATAAACTTTCGTTGTAAAGAAAGGAGAAAATACACGCGGTAGAACCTCTTTTTTTATACCTGTACCGGTGTCAGTAATATCAAGTTTAAGCATTTTTACCTCATTATATGTTACTATTTGACAAGTAATAGTGATCGTTCCACCATCTGGCATTGCTTCTATTGAATTTTTTAATATATTAATTAAAACTTGTTTGAGTCGCTCTTCGTCTGCCTTAACAAGGTAATTATTGCTTTTACAGCACTTATTTACAACATGTATATTGCCGGAATTGAAAGAATTTTTTAAAAAGTCCATGACCTCGTTTAAACTATTGCAAACACTTATCGTATTGATAAGTAGATTTTTTGTCCTTGCAAATGTTAAAAAGTCTCGTAAAAATCTATCTGCTTTATCCACTTCTTCCAACATTGATATAAACATTGCTTTTAATTTACCCTTGTCGTAGAGGTCAAGATTATCCAGAATAAGTTTTAGGGATATTTTGAGTGCTGATAATGGGTTCCCTATTTCATGAGCTATTGAGGCAGCTATCTTTCTGGCAAATTCGGCTTCAAAACTCTGCTTTAACAGCGCTTCTTTGTGTTTGACAAGTGAGATATTTTTTAAATAGACAAAAGAAAGAGCGGAATTTGAAACTTTTTTGTTATAAATTGTCATGCCTATTATACGAGGAATTTTTTCGGTACCTAATTTTATTTCCAGCTTCTGCTCTGGCAGTACTTCTGAACAAATTGGTATCTTGTAATTATACAATAACGGATATAATTCTGTTTCATCTTTTATTTTAAGCAGTTCTTTTGCCTTGTTGTTCACTATAAGCACTTCTTTTTCGGTACACTCCATTACGAAGAATCCAATAGGCATATAGTGTAGAAGTTGTTTATACACTTCTATAGGAGTATTGCCCAAAAAATCATCCATATGATTCTCTCTCCTCTCTCTGGTAGTTTTTTCTTTTTGATGGTTATATAACCAATCCATTTCAGACTTCAAATTAATTTTATATTATAATGAATTTAAACCGAATGTTCAAGAAAGAGGGAAATGAGCTACAATGAAGTGGAAGATAAGAACATAAACACAAGGAAGGTATGCAAGTTGTGTTGTACGGGGACTAATAATGAATTACTACAAAGAGGAGGTGTATTCAACGTTGGAATACAAGGCCCAAAAGGATATGATGATATAAGAAGAAAAAGTGATGGGATACCATTTGACCGGAGGGGATGAAAAAACAAGCAAAAATTTTGGTTATTCGCGTATGATAAGCTATAATTTTGTACTAAGCAATGAAATACAGACGACGCAAAACTTTTAGAAAGACCTTTATGCAAAATACTACCTGGACAAGAAGGCTTACAAGCGAAATTTCTGAAAAAATCCAGGGGCCTCTCTTAAAAGCAAAAGATATACTTGCAAGAGCTGGAATTTATTATCCAGATTCATCTTGGCAGGTAAAGTATGATAAACTGTACAATCTATTGAACAACCTTGAGCTAAACCCTTTCGTTATTGCAGATGCCCTCAAAAATCCCTGGTTTCTCAGTTTCGGGGTACAGATAGCTTCCAGCCTCGTGATATATATCCTTGAAGCGTATTTTGAAGGCGGGATAAAAGGTGTTGAAAAACTGGTTCATGAAAAGGGGTTATATAGATTTGAAAAGGCAGTTAAGATCCTCATGCAACTTTTTATCCCTGAACTTGAAGAAGAAATGGATGGGGATATTAAAAAGTCAATGATGGAGATCCTTGTTGCCCTTGAGAAATCAAATTTGATGAAAATGTCTTATATTCTATACAAAATCACAAAAAAACATCACTCAAACTCCCCGGATGTCACAGAAGAAGATGTTATAAGATATGTAGAAAAAGCAGGCCTTGTCATTGAAATGATTTATTTTCTATACATAATAAACTGGATAGTGGGTGCCCCCGAAGAAATAAAGAGGAAAGCTTCTTTCATTATAGCCTCACGCGGAGGACAGGCGGGTCTTGATGAAAAGCAACTTTCAGAGCATGTAAATAGCGCTATAGCCAAAGATGATCTCGCCTGGATCAACTGGGCTACATATCATTTTCTTTCTGTTTTTGATGAGAAGGGCGAATCTTTTAAAAATATGCGAAAAATGATAATTACACTTTTTGAAGAATTTGCAGAAGAGAAGGCCACAACTCAAGAGATAGCAGAAAGCACTCAGGAGGTTTCTACACTTCCTGAGATTGGGATAGATGAAGCAGAAGAGACAGAGATTTTTGCTCCTTTGCAAACTGATATATATAATTCAGGCCTCTCTTTACTTCTCATAGATGCCATTATTTCCCGTGTGCTTTTGAGCGAGGG